>NZ_JANQCZ010000007.1:0-87016 GCF_024723605.1 Campylobacter sp. LMG 17559 | reverse complement strand
AATCTTGTATTTTTTTCTGATCAAAACTTTTTTAAATTACATTCTTATTTTAATTATTTTTTTAAGTGTTTTATATTAAAGCTAAATTCAAATTTCTTATATGTTAAATTAGAGTATTAAAACTAATGAAAATCATTAAAAGCAAGATTAACAATATTTTTATTTACTATTAATTTAAATTCTTTGAAAAATTTTATTAGGAAATTGGTTGCGAAGGGGAGATTTGAACTCCCGACCTTCGGGTTATGAGCCCGACGAGCTAACCACTGCTCTACTTCGCGGCATCATATGAAGTGGATGGGGTAAAGGGATTCGAACCCCTGAATGACAGGACCAAAACCTGTTGCCTTACCGCTTGGCGATACCCCAATAAATCGAAGTAATTTTTAAATTAAAAGTGGTATTATATATTATTTTTTACATAATGTCAAGAAAAATGTTATATAATTTCTTAAAAAATAAAAAAGGAGATTAATAGTGGGATATATTAGTGTAGAACAAGCTATAAAAGAACTTCAAGATGGCAAAATGCTAGTTATGGTAGATGCAGAAGATAGAGAAAATGAGGGGGATTTGATTTTCCCTGCGCAATTTAGCTCACAAGAAAAAATAAATTTTACCATTACTCACGCAAGAGGTGTGGTGTGTGTAGCATTGAGTGAGAACTTAGCTAAAAAATTTGAACTACCTTTAATGGTACCTAAAAATACATCAAATCACGAAACAGCTTTCACCATAACCGTTGATGCAAAAAATGCAACAACGGGAGTAAGTGCTTATGAAAGGGATATGACTATACAAATTTTTGCTGATGATAATGCAAATGCATGTGATTTTGTACGTCCTGGCCATATTAATCCTTTGATAGCAAAAAAAGGTGGAGTTTTAGAAAGAACAGGCCATACCGAGGGAACAGTGGATTTATGTCGCTTGGCAGGATTAAAAGAAGCATGTGTAATATGTGAAATTGTTAAAGATAATGGAGATATGGCTAGAAGAAGCGATTTGCTTGAGTTTTGCAAAAAACACGCTATTAATATGATTACTATTTCAGATTTAATCGAGTATCGTTTAAAAAATGAAAGTTTGATTTCTTTAATTAAAGAAGAAGACAGTATTTTAGCAGGTTTTAAAGCTAAAAAAATGACTTTTAAAGATCACAATGAAAATGAACACATAGCTTTTAGCTTTGGTACTTTGAAAGAATGTGAGAATGTTAAATTTTATCTTAGTGGAAGCGACTTTGAGCTTCTAACTTCTAATAAATTCAATGAATTATTAAAACAAATTGAGTTTTTAAGCCAAGAAGGTGGCGTAATCATTTTCATGAAAAATGAAAAACAAGAAAACACACAATTTAAAAATTACGGCATAGGAGCGCAAATTTTAAGGTATTTAAAAATTTCAAAAATCAAACTTCTAAGTCAAAATACCGATAAAGAATTTATAGGCTTAAAAGGTTTTGGGCTTGATATTACAAGCAGTGATTTTAAAGCTTAAATTCTAAAAACTTAAACTTATCGCCAAAGTTAAACATCAAATTTTTACTTTGGCTGGTAAAGTTTTTACAAATTTTGGGGTTAGCATTTTTAGCTTGTTCGATAATTTCTTCTAAACCAAAGTCAATTAAGGCTTGATTTTGATTTTTATATTCTAACACTTCAAAGCCCTCTTCTTTTAAAACTTGTAAAAAATGGTCAAAATTTACATTATATGTAATATCACTTTTAGCAAAAAAATCTTTTAAATTCTCTTCAAAAAGATTATACACTTGATGATTTTTATACATTCTAATGCTAATTTTTTCTTCTTTTTTTGCATAATCAAAACATGCAAAAGTTAGTTTTTCACAAGTTTGTTTTAGTTTGGATAAAAAAGGCTTATAAGAGATACAAAGCTCGCTATTAGTGATAGCATATTTTTCACATTCTTTTAAAAGATCTTCATTCATAGGCTTAAAAACAATGTTTAAATCATCATCAACATATGCCATTGTTCTATCTTTTATAAGTTCACATGCAAAACAATCAAATAATTCATTAGCATAAAAAAAGGCATTTTTAAAATGACATTCTTCTAAAGAATTATAAATTTTCAAATCTAAATCATATTCATCAAAAAGTTTTTTTTGAACACATCTTAACTTTTCATGTGGCTCTATGATAAAACACTCAATCTGCTCTAAAACATCAGCTCTAAGAGTGTATAAAGCTTGTATGAAATCAAGCATTAAATGCCCTTCATTTGCCCCTATTTCTACAACTTCAACCGGTAAAGTTAATTTTTTATCATCTATAAGTTTTAAAAAATGATTAGCTAAGAGCACTCCAAAAAGATTTCCCACACTAACTGCAGTATAAAAATCTCCATTTTTGCCAACACTCACAGCTTGGGAGTAATATTTATCAATCCAAATTTGAAAAAACTCACTAAAAGCTATCATTATAAAGCATTAAATTTAGCTATAAAATCAAGTGGATCAACTTGCACACCATTGACTAAAATTCCAAAATGCAAATGCGGTCCTGTAACTCTACCACTAGCTCCACTCAAACCTACAAGCTCGCCTTTTTTTACCTTTTGCCCTACTTTTACATTAAGTTTTGATAGATGATAATACTGAGAATAAATCCCATATCCATGGTCAATCACCACTGAATTTCCTGCATAGTAACGATTTGAAGCAATCCTTACAATACCATCATTACTCGCATAAATTTTTGTCCCACTTACTGCTCTAAAATCAGTTCCGCTATGATAACTTTTAAGAGTATCATTAAACAATCTTGCTTTTCCAAAAGCACTTGTAATTTTACTTTCTAAAGGATATGCAAAATTGCCTTCAAATAAAGCTGTATTAGTATAAGTATTATAAACCTTAATAGCTTCTTGATATTCTTTACTAATGCGCTCAAGTGTTTCTTTAGGTGGATTAACCTTAGAAGCACTAACTTTTAAAAATTCTTTTTTATAGTTTCCTTCACTAAATTTTATGTTAATTTCTTCTTTGGAATTATCTTTAAATTCAGCTATTAATTTTCTATCTTTAGGATTTTTATAAGGCATAGCTATACTAACAATAACTTTATTTTTATACTCAAAAAAAGGAAGTTTTTTAGAATTTGAACTAACTTGCAAAAAATTACTTTTATCAAATTCTAAAAAAACTACTTGACCTTTTACAAGCTCAATCTCTCTAGCTTCTAAAGTAAAAATCAAAAAACATAGAAAAAAAAGAATTCTTCTCATACACTAAGCTCTTTAATATCAGCTATTTTTAAAAACTCACGATAGATTGCACACACCAAAGCTTGACGATTATTTTTGATATTTTCATCTTTATCATTAATCATTACTTTATCAAAAAAAGCATCAATTTGTGGTTTTAGCGCAAAAAGACTTTCTAAAAGCTCTTGGGTATTGTTTTCTTTTGTTTTACACTGCATAAAAACTTGGTATAAATCTTTTTCCTCTTGAGCGTTAAACAAATTTTCATTAACTTGAGCTTCACTCAATACTGCAATATTTGCTAAACGCTTAAAAGTAGCAAAATTTTGACTAAAATCTGCCTTATTTGCGCTTTGAATCAAAGCTTTCATACAAGAATCAATATAAATAACATCATAAGTTTTAGAGCTAAGCACAGCTTTAACAAAAGAAGCATTTACTTCATAAAAAGTATACAAACGCTCTAAGATAAAATCTAATAAAATTTTCAAATCAAAGCTTTTATATTCACTAGCTATTGCTTCTAAAAACATCTTAAGATCAAAATTTTTATTTAAAGCTAGGATAATTTTTAAAACACCATTTGCTGCTCTTCTTAAAGCATAAGGATCTTTTGTGCCACTTGGGATTTTCCCCATTGAAAAAAGCCCCATAAGTGTATCAAATTTATAAGCTAAAGCTACAATAGAGCTAAATTCATTACTTGGCATAGCTGAATTATCGCCATTTGGAAGGTATTGCTCTTTAATCGCCAAAGCAAGCTCATCGCTCATACCCATAGCTTTAGCATAATAAGATCCCATAATACCTTGAAGATCAGTAAATTCATACACCATTTGAGTACTTAGATCAGCTTTTGAGTATTCTATGGCTTTTAAGATTTCATCTTTTTGGGTATTAGCAAAAATCTCACAAAGCTTAGCAGCGATTTTTTGTTCTCTAATGATTTTATCTTTTAAGGTTCCAAGTCCTTCAAGATAAACCATTTGGCTTATTTTATCATTATTTAAGCCCTGTGCTAAGTCATTTTTCCAAAAAAACATCGCATCACTTAATCTTGCTCTTAAAACCCTTTCATTTCCATTAATGATTTTAGAATAATCCTCACAAACCGCATTAGAAACTACAATAAAATGATTGCTTAAAGTATTGTTTTTAAATACTGCAAAATAGCGTTGGTTTTCTCTCATGGAAGTGATGATTACCTCACTTGGGATTTCTAAATACTCTTTTTCAAAATGCCCTAATAATGCCTTTGGATACTCTGTAATAGCTACAACCTCAGCTAAAAGCTCATCATCTTCTGCAATAGTAATATCATTTTCTTTTTCAAGCATCTTTAACTGTTCAATGATAAGCTTTTTTCTTTGTTCTTGATCTAAAATAATATAATTTTGCTCTAAAGTTTTAAAATACTCATCAATATTCGCAAAAGCTATCAAATCATAACTAACACTTCTATGTATAAAAGTACTTTTTGCACTTTTAACACCATAGCTTTCAAATTCAATCAACTCATCATTTAATACACAACAAAGCGAGCGAATAGCTCTAATAAATTCAAAACTACCATCGCCCCATCTCATAGTTTTACCAAAGCTCAAGCTTTTTAAGAAAGCTTCAATCATTTGAGCTAAAACTGCTTTGCTCTGTAATCCTTGCACTTGTTTTTGACAATACAAGACTTCTTTGCCTTTAATTTCTTTAAATTCAAGCTCTTCTTCTTTTAAACCACTTTTTTCTAAAAAACTAAGCCCTGCTTGAGTAAGCTTTCCATCTTTATAAGCTATCGCCCTAGGTGCACCTATAAATTCCACAAAAGAATCATCTTGTTTTTCTTTAAAATTTTCATGAATAAAAACTAATCTTCTAGGAGTATAGAAAAATTTAAATTCAGATTCTAAATGATACTCTTGTAAAATCTTTTCCCATTTTTTAGTAATATTTGGAAGCTCTTTTAATAAAGGAATAGCAGGAAGTTCTTCTGTGCCTATTTCTATTAACAATTTCATTTTACACTCTTTTTTAAAAAATTTTAGTGTATTTTACCTATTTTTTTTAAAATCTTTCTTTGTTTTTAGTTTTTCTTCTCTTTGTTTAGCTTTTTCTTGCATTTGGCGGTTAAAGCCAAACACAAGAAAAACCATAAAAGCTATAAACAAAGCAATAATAATATAATCTATCATTAGTCCCAACACTCTGCGTTTTTAATACCAAGTTTTGAAGCACTAAATACCGGATCTCTACCTTGTCTTTTTTGCTCGCTAAAGTCTTTTAATACCTTTTTCACTATACCACCAAGCAATAAAATAGAAATGATATTAATCGTAGCCATAAACGCCATGGTAGTATCAGCTAAATCCCACGCAAATTTTAAATCCATATTTGCACCAATAAAAATCATAAGCACAGCACTTGCTTTAAAAAGATTGATAATAATAGGATTTTGAGTAAGGTATTTAATATTTGCTTGAGCATAATAATAATTTCCTATCAAAGAAGTAATAGCAAATAAAACTATACTAACAGTAGTAAAATGCACACCTAAATTTCCATAATATTCTTTCATGGATTCTTGCACCAAAGGCAGTGCTGTTAAAATAGGCTTACCATCTACGCCGATATTATTTGCATAAGCAAGTGAAAATAATACTAAAAATCCTGAACTTGTACAAATAATCACATCAATTAATACAGAAAATGCCTGAATAACCCCTTGTTTTGCAGGATGAGTTGTAAGAGCAGAAGCTGCTGCATTTGGTGCTGAACCCATACCCGCTTCGTTTGAAAACAGTCCTCTTTTTATACCTATAACTAAAGCAGAGCCTGCAAATCCACCAAAAATAGCTTCAAAATCAAAAGCACTTTTAAAAATCATAGAAAACACTTCAGGAATTTTATCAAAATTCATAAACATCGCTATGATAGATAAACCCACATAAATCATCGCCATAATAGGAACGATAACCGAACTTACTTTACCTATTTTAGTGTGATCACCAAAAAACATATAAGCAGCAAAAACAGCTAAAATTGCTCCTATTACAATAGGCCACCAACTTTGAGCAAAACTCACTTCGCTAGCATCAACCATGCCTTTATAGTAAAACTCAAATGCTGAAGTCATAGTTTGGCTTTGAAGACCATTAAATCCATAAGCATAAGTGATGATCAAAATCACCGCAAAAACAGCTCCAAGCCATTTTAAATTTAAGGCTTTGCTAATATAATAAGCAGGACCACCTTTAAAACTTTTACCATCACGACTTTTATAAACCTGTGCTAAAGTACTTTCTGCAAAAGCTGAGGCACCACCAAAAAACGCCATAGCCCACATCCAAAATAAAGCACCTGGTCCACCCAAAACAACTGCTACTGCGATACCTGCGATATTTCCTATACCAACTCTTGAAGCTGTTGAAATCATCAAAGCTTGAAAAGGAGTAATATGGTGTTTTTCATGCTTTTCTTGCTTTTCTGTTAAGATATCAAACACATAAGGGAGCATTCGAAATTGCACAAAACCGGTCAAATAACTGTAATAAAACCCTGTGACAATAAGTAAAATTACTAAAATAGAATAATACTGATTATTCACAAAGGCAACAAATTGGGATATCAAATCCATATTTATCTCCTTTTTTATAATTTCTGAGCATAAATTTATCATAAAAAAAATGAATTTGTCATAAAAAAATATAATTTTAGGTTAAATTTATTTTATTTTTTAAAGCTATGTGAAAATTTAACTCAAAATACTAGTAATAAAATCATATAAGACACCTTTAAGTAAAAAGAAAACTTAATTTTTATACACTTAGATTTTTAAAATTTTACAAGGTGTGTAAGTTGAAACAAAATACGATGAAAATTTTTGTATTTTTTGCCATTATTGTTTTTTGGGCTTATTTCTCATTTCCTATTGAAATTTTACAAGTCAAAGATCAAAATGGTTTAGCCACAGGTGAATATGCTTATACCATAGAAGCTAAAGCTTATGTTCATAGTTATTTCACAACACTTGGTTTAACAGTGGGTGGGATTTTAATAGGAATAGTGCTTGGTTTTTTCCTAGCATTTTTAAGATTTTTAGAAATCCAAAGTTTAAATTTTATTATAGATGAATACATAGACATTATACGTGGAACCCCACTACTTTTACAACTTTTAATTTTTTCAGTAGTGATTTTTGCTACTTGGAGTGATAATTTTTATGTAGCTATTATCGCGCTTGGGCTTAATAGCTCTGCTTATGTAGCTGAAATCGTAAGAAGTGGAATTCAAAGCGTAGATAAAGGACAAATGGAAGCAGCAAGAGCAATGGGACTTAATTATTCTGCTTCTATGAGACTAATCATCTTCCCACAAGCAATTAAAAACATTTTACCTTCTTTAATGAATGAATTTATTTCCTTATTTAAAGAAACTTCAATAGTGGGTTATATTAGTGTTATGGATATTACCATGCAAAGTAAAAGCTTACAAGCAATCTATTACAACCCTAAGCCTATTATTTTTACAGGACTTGTGTATTATGTAAGTGTTAAAATTTTAACACTCATTGCAAGATTTATAGAAGTGAGATTAAATAAACATGATTAAAATAGAAAATTTGATTAAAAAATACGGAGATTTAGAAGTTTTAAAAGATATTAGCGTTGAAGTGCATAAAGGCGATATTATTGCTATTATAGGGCCTAGTGGAGGCGGAAAAAGTACTTTTTTACGCTGCTTAAACAAACTTGAGACACCAGATAGTGGTAATATTTATATTAATAATGTCAATATACTTGATAAAAAAGCAGATATCAATAAAATTCGTCAAAAAGTAAGCATGGTGTTTCAACATTTTAATCTTTTTAATAATAAAAATGTTTTAGAAAATTTATGCTTAGCACCAGTACAAACTAAAATCATGAGCAAAGACGAAGCAGTAAAAAAAGCGCGGGAGCTACTCAAAAAAGTTGGCTTAAGTGACAAAGAAAGCTATTTTCCTCACAAGCTTTCAGGTGGACAAAAACAGCGTATTGCTATAGCAAGATCATTGATGATGAATCCTGATGTGATTTTATTTGATGAGCCAACTTCGGCTTTAGATCCTGAGATGATAGGTGAGGTTTTAAACATTATGAAAGAAGTGGCTAAAGAAGGTTTAACTATGCTTGTAGTTACACATGAAATGGGCTTTGCAAGAAATGTAGCTAATCGAATTTTCTTTATGGATAAAGGTATTATAGCAGTAGATGAATGTCCTAAAGTAGCTTTTGAAAACCCAAAAAATGAAAGATTGAAAGAATTTTTAAATCAAGTTTTAAATCATTAAAATTTTTTAAAAGAGGCAAAATTTTGCCTCAAAGCTTCATAACTCACTATGCCTACGCTTGTAGCTAAATTTAAACTTCTGCCACAATCTTTCATCGGTATAGTAATAGCATTTTCCCATTTTTTTTGCATTAAATCCATAGGTAAACCAAAGCTTTCACTTCCAAAAAACAAAAAATCGCCTTTTTGATAATTTACGTCAAAATAAGCTTGAGTGGTTTTAGTTGTTGCAAAGAAAAATCTATCTTGAAATTTTTCATATTCTTTTAAAAAATCTTCTAAATTATCCCATAATAAAGGATTTAACTTTTTCCAATAATCAAGCCCTGCTCTTTTAACTGCCTTTTCATCAATACTAAAAAGTGGATTAATAATATGCAAAGTAAATCCTGCATTAAAACACATTCTACCTATACTTCCTGTATTTTGCGGTATACGAGGCTCAACTAAGACTATATGAAACATCTTTTTCCTTAAATGGTGTCCCCAGCAAGGTTTGAACTTGCGGCCTCAGAATTAGGAATTCTGCGCTCTATCCAGCTGAGCTATGAGGACAAATATTTTTATTATTTTAAGAAAAAATTTATTTTATAGAGCTTAAATTTTAAGCTCTATAAAAAAACATTTTGGATTTTCATCAAAACCTAAAATTCCATTATGTGCATCAATAATTTGTTTTGACAAAGAAAGTCCTAGACCATTGCCTTTTAACTTAGTTGTTTTAAAAGCTTCAAAAACCATTTTTTTATCTTTGATACTTACCCCGTTATCATAAACTTTAATAAAGATTTTATCTTCTTTTTGCTCACATTTAACTTTTATACAACCATCATCATTTTCACTTTCTTCAATAGCATCTATGGCATTATAAAGCAAATTTTGCAAAACCAAAGCAAGCAAAGATTTATCTGCGTTGATTTTTAAATCTAAAAATTCAAATGTAAAATCAATATTAGCTAGATAATTATAAGCTCCAATAGCTTGTTCGCATTCATCTTGTAATTCTTTTAAATTAAATTCATTTAAATTAACATGCACTCCTTTTGTAAAAAGCAAAGTAGAATTTACAATACGCTCCACCCTAGAAATAGCTTTTTGAATTTCTAATACTATATGCTTATTTTTTAACTCACTTCTTTCAAACAAAGTTGAACTTAACAAAGAAATAGAACCGATAGGATTGCGTATTTCATGTGCTAGGTGTGCTGCTACTGTACCCATACTGGCTAATCTTTCATTCCTTTTTTCATCGCTAATATCAGTGGCGCTAACTATAAGTTTATCCGCATGAGAGGTGACTTTTATTAAATAAAATTTATGATCAAACTCAAGCTCATAGTGAGTTTTTTCAAGATCAATTTTTTCTAAAAGTTTTGGTTGTTGATTAGCTAAGTTATTTTGAAGTGTTATCTTTTTATTAGTATCTAAAACCCATAAAGCCATTGGTAAAACTTCTATAATATCACTTACCATTTGTCTTAACGCAGTGTAGTTTTCATTAAGTTGCTTATATTCATTTTCTATAACATAGGTTTGCTCTATTAAGGCTTTTAGCCCTTGTTGTAAGTTTTCTTTTTCACTAGAATCTAAACTTTTTAAAATATTCTCATCCACACTTAATCCTTAATTAAAAATTGAAAATCTTCTAAAGTATATAAAAGCAAATTACGCTCCTTATTTAAAATAAGCTCTTTACTAAAGCCACTCTTTGAAAAAAGCACATATAAATTAGGTTGAATTTGTAACTGTTTTGCTTTGTTTTTTAAGGTATTTAAAATATTTTTACATATTTTTCTTTCTTTAAATTTAACCTCACCTAAAACACAAAAATTTTCTTTTTTATAATAAAGATCTATCTCACAATAATAATTCCAAAAACTATACACCTGCTCTACCTTAAGCTTTTTAGCTAAAAATTCTTTACACAAAAGCTCAAAAGTAAAGCTTTGATATTTTTCTAAATTTTCTTGGATTACCTCCATTATCTCGTTGTATCTTTTCATCGTAATTAAGTTTAAATTAGGATATATAAAATAAAAGAAAAATCTCAATCCTTGATTTTTAAAAACAACCTTATCTTGAATGCTATATGAGCGTAATTCTTTTTTAATCTTTTGTCTTTTATTTTTCACAATAGGCTTTTCTTGACTTTTTTCCAAAGTCAAAATATTTTTTTCTAAAAGTTTATTAACAAGTCCTAGAGCTTGAAAATGCGGAATAGATTTATTGATAGAATAGCGTTTTCTATCATTTTTACTTAAAACGCTCAAAGCCTTCAAAGCATTATCATCTAAATTTAAATAAGATAAAATATCAAAAGCTTTTAAAATAAAAACATTTAAAATATTATCATATAAACTTAATTTCAAATCAAATTCAAACTCATCAAAAATACTATAAAAATCAAAAATATTTTTAAGCTCCAAAGTTTCACAGCGTTTTGAAAAATCACTAAAATTTATAACCACATCCTTATTTTAAATATTTTGTATGATATAATTTTAACAAATTTTTGGGGGATTTTTTTGAATATTGAAACATTAAAACAAGATATTATTTTAAAAAAAGGCATATATTATTTTGATTTTACAGCTAGCGCTTTAGCATTAAAAAGTATAGAAAAAGAAATAAAAAAAATTCTTACAACTTATGCAAATACACATTCAGATAGCTCTTTAAATTCTTTCATCACGCAACAGCATTATGAAAATGCAAGAATAAATTTAAAAAAATACCTTGAATTAGATGATAGCTTTGCTCTTATAGCTTGCGGTAATGGATCTTCAGCTGCTATTAAAAAATTTCAAGAACTTTTAGGTCTATATATACCCCCGCTTATTAAAGAAAAATACTTTAAAAATACAGATAAAAGCACCTTACCTTTAGTTATAGTAGGACCTTATGAACATCACTCTAACGAACTTTCATTCAGAGAAGCTTTGTGTGAATGCGTTCGCATACCCTTAGATAAAAAAGGCGAGTTAGATTATGCTTTTTTGGAAAAATTGTTAAAAAAATCCAAAAACAGACAAATCATAGCAAGCTTTAACGCTGCTTCAAATGTCACAGGAATTTTAAGTGATTATAAAAAAATCTACACTCTAATCAAACAATATGATGGCGTAGTCGCCTTTGATATTTCCACCTTAGCTCCTTATGCTAACTTAAATCCTAAATTTTACGATGCAGTGTTTATCAGTTCTCATAAATTACTTGGTGGTGTAGGATCTTGTGGCTTACTTGCTATTAAAAAAAATCTATGTGGTAATACTCCTAGCTTTGCTGCAGGTGGAACCGTAGGCTATGTTTCAAGAACTTCTCAGCAATACTTATGCGAGGTTGAAAATTTAGAAGAAGGTGGCACACCTGGAATTATTCAACTTATTAGAGCAAGTTTAGCTTTTAAAGCACGCAATGAAATAGGTTTAAAAAATATAGAAAAAAAAGAAAAAGAGCTTTGTGAGTATTTTTTAGAACAATGTACAAATTTTCCAAAAATGATCTTATATGCAAAAAATATCACTCATAGATTGCCTATTTTTGCTTTTAACATAGAAGGAATTTCTCCTTTTGATTTAGCTTACAAACTAAGCAAAACTTATAAGATAGAAACAAGAGCAGGCTGTGCTTGCGCAGGACCTTATGGGCATGATTTACTAAAATTAAAAGATAATCAAGAGCTAAAATTTAAACCGGGTTGGCTAAGAGTGGGTTTTCATTATACACACACAAAAGAAGATATAGAGTATTTTTTTAAAGCCTTGAAAGCAAGTATCAAGGCTTTAAGTTGATTATTGTAAATCGTATTTTTCTACGATTTTTTGGTAAGTACCATCAGCTTTAACTTTTTCTAAACCTGCATTAATTTTTTGAACAAGCTCAGTTTGTTTTCCTTTATCAAAAGCTATACAAAATCCTGAACTTCCATCATTTTCTTCTAAAAATGCTTCTAACTCTTCATTAGTTTTTAAATAACCTTTACCGATATCTTTATCTGTTAAAACTGCATCAACTTTACCAGCTTTTAAAGCCAAAATTGCAGCTAACATTTCTTCGCTAGCCACCACTTGAGCATTTGGAATAGCCTTAGCAGCACTTTCTTGGATGGTTCCAAGTTGAACACCTATTTTTTTACCTTCCAAACTTTGTTTATCACTAATACTAGAATCTGTTTTTAGTTTTAAATATAAATTTTTGGTATTAAAATAAGTATCACTAAAATCCATACTAGTAAGTCTTTGTGGTGTTGAACTCATAGCAGAAGCTATCATATCAATCTTTCCAGCTTTTAAAGCAGGAATCAAACCATCAAAACTCATGTTTACCCACTCAAGTTTTAAATTTTCTCTTTTTGCAATCTCTTCTAGTAAATCAACATCAAATCCGGTAATTTTTGCATCTTTAACAAAATCAAAAGGAGGATAATTTGCAGCTATACCTACTTTATAAACTTTTTCACTAGAAGCACTAGCTTGATTTTTATCGCTTGAGCAAGCACCTAAAGCCAATATACCAAATAACGCCAAAACAACATATAATATTTTTTTCATTTCTTTCCTTTGTTAAAAATTAAAAATAAAATTGATAAATGATTATAATGTGTTTAAACGCCTGTATTTCTTCATATCCGCCTCCTTGTATAATAAATATAGCATAATTATAGCAGAAAAAAGTTTTTTGTAAAGACTTGATAGCAAATATTTTTTATTTAAGTTATTTTTTATATATTTTAATTAACAAATTTATATTTTTACCTTTTTGCTAATCATTAAAACATAGCCTATTCCAAGACAAATAGACCACATTGAACTACCTCCATAGCTTAAAAGCGGCACAGCAACACCTTTTAATGGAGTCAAGGAAATAATTCCAAAAGCATTCATAAAAAATGAAAACAATAAAAGCAAAGCTACACCCGAACAAAACAAAAAATGAACTTTATTTTCACAACGCCCTGCTATTCTAAAAATTCGAAGTATTACCATCAAATATATAAAACAAATAATACTTAATCCCAATAGTCCTATCTCTTCAGTAATCCCTGATAAGACAAAGTCCGTGTGCACCTCACTTAAAAATCCTAGTTTAAAAGTTCCAAGCCCCAAACCCTCTCCAAAAAATCCACCATGAGCTATAGCATTTAAACTATGTGAAATTTGATAAGGCTCTGAGTTGTGACTTACTCTTAAAACACTTGCTAGCCAATCAGGAAAGAAAGGTAAAAACGCATCTTGGATATTTCCCCACCAAGCAGAAATACGCTGAATTCTTCTTTGATTACTTAAGATTACCAAAACCCCAATCATTCCAACAATAACCACACCAAAAGCAAAAAGTCTTTTACTAGCTCCTGCAAAAAAAGCTAAAGCAAAAACCAAGAAAAAAGAAATAACGCTTTGCCCTAAATCATTTTGTGTCATATAAATATAACCAATAACAAAAGCAGCTAAAATAAAATAAGGAATTAAAATTAAAACTTCATGTTTGATTGCTTTTTTGCTATCATCGATTCTTCTTGTATAAGACCAAGCAAGGAAATAAATCAAACCTATTTTAAAAAATTCAACTGGAGAGATAGATAAAGGACCAAGCCTAATCCACCTTTTAGCACCACCTGCTGCAGTAGCAAGAAAGGTAGGCAAAAAAGGTAAAATAAGTATAAATAAAAAAGAGATGAGTAAAACGCTTATCATCAAATAATGCGCCATTTTACTATCAGGATTTAATCTTGAAACAAAATAAATAATAGCTATACCACTAAGCCCAAAAAAAAGCTGTCTGATAAAAAAGTGAAATTCATTATATTCTAAATAAAGAACAGTAAAAGCACTTAAAGAATATGAAAAAAGTATTCCTATAGTTATAAGAATGCAACTTAAAAAAAATAACTTTCTATCAGCAACCAATGTTATTCCCTAAATTTTTATAAAAAATTAATTTTAATAAATTGCAACTTAAAATGATGTTATTTTAGCGTCAAGTGTTATTTTTATATAAAGATTTTAAACTCTCATAAGCAAGCTGAATTTTCTCAAATTCTTCACGGCAATAAGCTTGTTCGATCTTACTTTTACCTTGATGGCGATCAGGATGATAAATTTTAACCAAATTAAGATAATTTTGTCTAATAGTAGCAAAATCATCACTAGAATTACATCCTAGTGTTTGAAAATAATTTTCAAAAAGCTTTGCCAGAGCATTAAATTTCCAATTAGTACTAGCTTTGTTTTTCATTTTATTTCTAAATTCTAAAAGCTGAGTTTCATTAATCGTAAAATCAACACAATATTTCAAATGCTCATTTACACTAGCTAAAATTTCTAAAAGATTTAAAGTATTATCATCTTTGTATTCTACTGAAAAAATACAATTTTTTTCATCATACACGCTTTTATGATCTTTAAAATACTGCTCTAAATACACAGCAAATAATTTTTCATTCGAACTTAGTGTGATTAAAATATTCTTTTGTGCAAAACCTATTTTAGCAAAGATTACAGGTTTTAAAGTATTTGCTTGAGCAAGATTTAATTTAAAGGTTTTATAATGTGCAAAAGCAAGATTATCAATTTGATTTCCAGTATTTTTTTTATATTTGTGGTTAACAAGTTTTAAAAAATATCTTCTTTGAGGAATTTCATTTTCTACAAAAAAAGACAAGGTTTTATTTTTATTACCTATAACTTTGGAAAAATTTTTACGGATAAGATCTTGAAAATATTTAAACATTAAAAAATCATCAGTATTAACACTAACTGATTCTAAAGTTTGCACTACTTGCATAAAATCCTCTCTATAAACCTAACTCCACAAAAATGCTTGCTCATTTAAAGCACTAGTGTGTTTTAAAATTTCATTTGGACTATAATCGGCTTTATATGCTAAAGATTGACACCCTTTTACAAAATATCCCAAATAAATATATTTTAATTTTTTTAATTGTGCAAGTTTAATTTCTGTTAAAAGTGAGTATTTACCAAGACTTAGATGGGAAAAATCTGGATCATAAAAACAATATATACTAGAAATTCCATCTTCTAAAATATCAATCAAATCAACACAAACTAACTTATTGTCTATATAAAAATCAAGCTCGTATCCAAAAGTACCAGCATTATCTACATAAAGATTATAATATTTTCTAAAATTTAAATCATAAATTTTCCAATTTCTTTTATCTTTTTGGTAATGGTGATATTTTTCATAAAGCAATAAATGCTCATCACTTAAAGAAGGTTTTTGTAAGATTATTTTAGTGGCTGTATTTTTTTTCAAAACCCTGCGATAACTTTTGCTAAAATGAAAATTTTCTACTAAAATACGTAAATTTTGACACTCATTACAATCATTACATATTGGTCTTGAAAAATACGAACCAAAGCGACGCCAACCTCTTGAAACTAGTTCTTGATTTTGTGTTTTTGTGATAAAAGATATATAATTATACTCATTTCTACAGTATCTATTTTCAAGATAAGGACATTCTTCTTCTAAAGTACAAAAACCAATAATATTATTCATTAAATCTTTTTAATATCACTATTTTTTACAAATTCTATAAATTCATTAGCCAAACGCTCTTCTTTTAAAAACATATCTTCAAATTCTTGCTCTTGTTTTTTATCTTCATTTTGTCTAGCTAAATCTTTTTGTATGGCATCTAAGTCAGTATTTTTCATACTAACTCCACTTTTACTCGCTTTAACCTTTTCTTTTTTTACTTGACCTTGTTCTTTTTGGAGTGCTTTTTTTATATCTTTTAATTCATCTAAAAAACTCATGATTGTCTACTTTCTTTTATCTTTTTTAAAGTCGCAGCTATTGCAGCAATTACTTCTTCTTTGTTTTCTTGGTGTCTATCTTCTGTTTTTTCTAAAAGCTCTTCCATATGTGTTTCTATAAAAGAAGTATCAAAATACCCTCTTCTAAATTCTCTTATTTTGGTAATTGCAATCAAAAATGGCACAGTTGTTCTAATATCATCAATCACAAATTCTTTCAAAGCTCTCTCAAGTCTATTAACCGCACTATCATAACTTGAACCTTTAACGATTAATTTTGCAAGCAAAGAATCATAATAAGGTGGCACAGTATAGTCTTTATATAAATGACTATCCACTCTTACAGACGGTCCTAAAGCTGGAAAATATTCTGTGATTTTACCCGGACTTGGAATGAAATTTTTCCATACATTTTCTGCTGTAATCCTAGCTTCTATCGCAAAGCCTCTTGGTTTTATATCGCTTTGCTCAAGATCTAAAATTTCCCCATTTGCTATACGAATTTGTCTTGTGATAAGATCAATTCCTGTGATTTCTTCTGTGATTGGGTGTTCTACTTGAATTCTTGTATTCATTTCCATAAAATAAAATCTATTATAATCATCAAGTAAAAACTCAACCGTCCCAACATTGGTATAACCCACAGCTTTTGCAGCAGCTACTGCGGTAACTCCTATGGTTTTTCTTAGTTTTTCTGAGATACTTGGACAAGGTGCAATTTCAATAATTTTTTGATGTCTTCTTTGTATTGAACAATCCCTTTCACAAAGATGGATGATATTACCATAATTATCTGCTAAAATTTGAAACTCAATATGCCTTGGATTAATAACATATTTTTCCATAAAAACTTCATCATTTTTAAAAAAGCTTAATGCCTCTCTTTTGCACGCTTCAAAAGATTTTTCTAAATCTTCTTCTTTATGTACTACGCGTATACCTCTACCACCACCGCCACCACTGGCTTTTAAAATCACCGGATAACCTATTTTTAAAGCTTGAAGTTTGATTTCTTCTAATGTACAATGATTTAATTTTTCAGTACCTGGAACCACAGGAATTCCATTTTTTTTCATTAAATATCTTGCTATATTTTTATTTCCCATTTTACGGATAACATCTGATTTTGGCCCTATAAAGATAATCCCTGCTTCTTCACATTCTTTAGCAAACTCATAATTTTCACTTAAAAAGCCATATCCAGGATGTATAGCATCAGCCCCGCAAGCTTTAGCAATTTCAACTATTCTTTTACCATCTAAATATCCTCTTATAGCATCAGTTCCTATTCTATACGCTTCATCAGCAACTTTTACATGCAAACACTCATGATCAGGCTCAGTATAAACAGCAACGCTTTTTATATGTAAATCCCTACAAGCACGGATTACCCTTACTGCAATCTCACCCCTATTAGCTATTAAAATCTTATGTATCATTACTTTGCCTTAAGCTAAAATATTATTCAAAGAAGATTAGCATAAAAATATAAAAATTCTATAAAATTACTTATTTTTGCTAATTTTAAGAATTTTTTGATAAAATTACTCTTTTATTTTGCGCCCATAGCTCAGCTGGATAGAGCATTTGATTGCGGTTCAAAAGGTCAGAGGTTCGAATCCTCTTGGGCGTACCACTTTATTTACATTCTTTGTCTATAAAATTCCTTTCTAAAATTTTCAAATTCATCTTTGATAATAGCTTCACGCATTTGCTTTACCAAATTTAGATAATAATGCAAATTGTGAATACTTGCAAGTCTAAAAAAGGTTAATTCTTTAGCTTTAAATAAATGATTCAAATAAGCCCTTGAAAAGTTTTTACATGTATAGCAAGAACATTTATTATCTATAGGGGCATGATCAGTGATAAATTCTGCTTTTTTGATATTAAATTTTCCAAAGCTAGTAAATAAAGTTCCATTTCTTGCATTTCTTGTTGGCATCACACAATCAAACATATCAACACCTCTTGCTACATTTTCTACTAAATCTTCAGGTGTGCCAACTCCCATTAAATATCTAGGACGATTGTTATCCACATAAGGCATCATAGCTTCAACCGTATCGTACATAGCCTCATTTTCTTCTCCTACGCTCAATCCACCTATAGCAAGTCCATCAAAATCCATCTCACAAAGTGCTTGAGAACAAATTTTTCTAGCTTCAAAATCCGTTCCACCTTGGATAATACCAAAGATATTTTGCCCTATTCCTACACTTTGGCTTTGCTTTAATTTATGATAATCAATAGCTTCTTTTGCCCATTTTATAGTACGTTTTAAAGAAAGCTCTATTCTTTCTTTACTTGCAGGCAAAGCCACTAAATCATCTAAAATCATCATAATGTCTGAGTTAAAATCATACTGAGCATCTAAAACACTTTGCGGGGTAAAATAATGCAAACTTCCATCAATATGACTTTTAAACTGAATTCCTTTTTCATCAGGTTTGGAATTTTTACTTAAAGAAAAAGCTTGAAAGCCTCCACTATCTGTTAAAAAAGATCCATTAAATTTACTAAAACCATGCAAGCCACCCATTTGCTTAATCACTTTAGAACCTGGTCTTAAATACAAATGATAAGTATTTGCTAAAATAATTTTTGCATTTAAAATTTTACTCATATCAACAGCATCTAAACTTTTAATCGCAGCTAAAGTCCCAACTGGCATAAAAATAGGAGTTAAAATTTCACTATGTGTAGTTTTTATACGACAAGCTCTGGCATTTGCACTTTTATATTGAACTTCAAATTCCATTGATTTTCCTATATTTTTTGCATAATCATACCAAAGACTTGCTTATAAGTTTTTTGAAAGAAAGCCTGTTTTTAACAGGCTTAAGATTTTAGTAGTTTTTTACAAATTCAACGATTTTTTCACAACCTTCAATGATATCTTTTTCATTAGTTGCATAAGAAAGTCTAAAATACCCTTCCATACCAAAACCTATGCCTGGTACTAAAGCTACTTTTTGCTCTTCCAATAATCTTTTACAAAATCTCATAGAATCATTATCAACTTCCTTGCAAGAGATAAATAAATAAAAAGCTCCTTGTGGAATTTGTTCTAATTTTAACTTATCGCTTTTAGCTAAAATTTCACACGCTAATTCTCTACGTTTTAAAAAGGCTTGTCTCATCATTTCAATATCGCTATCTGCTTTTCCAAGCAAGGCCGGTAAAGCTGCATGCTGAATGATTGAGCAGATATTTGAAGTGCTTTGTCCTTGTAGTTTTTTAACAGCATTATTAAACTCACTCATTTTACTTGCCATATAACCAAAACGCCATCCTGGCATAGCACCGCATTTACTAAGACCATTAATACTTACAGTTCTATTTAAAGCATCTTCACTCACTTGCGCAAAAGCACAAAATTCTCCATCATAAACTAATTTTTCATAAATCTCATCACTCAAAACTACGATTTTAGTTCCTTCTAAAACCTTAGCTAAAGCAGTAATTTCTTCTTTAGAATATATAGCACCTGTAGGATTTGATGGGGAATTAAACATCAAAACCTTTGTTTTTGGAGTAATAGCTTGTTTTAATTGCTCAGGAGTAATTTTAAAGCCATTTTTTGCTTCACCTTCTATAAATACAGGAGTTCCACCTGCAAATTTCACCATTTCAGGATAACTCACCCAATAAGGACTTGGTATAATAACCTCATCACCTTCTTCAACCAAACACTCAATCGCCATAAATAAAGAATGCTTAGCACCAACATTAGTAATGATTTCGCTTGCTTTATATTCTAAATTATTATCATTTTTAAATTTATATTGTATAGCTTCTATAACTTCTTTTATACCCACAACAGGTGTATAAGCCCCACAACCTTTTTCAATAGCTTCAATTGCCGCTTTTTTAATAATTTCTGGAGTATCAAAATCAGGCTCACCTGCTGAAAAACTAATAACTTTTTCACCATTTGCTTTTAAAGTTTTGGCTATATCAGTCATTACTAAAGTTAAGGATTCTCCTAAATTTTGAGATCTTTGACTTAGCATTTTTTATCCTTTATTTTTTGCTTTGATTTTTATTTGTGTTAATTGTTACAACTTGGAGCTTAAAAAAATCTACGAATAAAATTAAGAGTGTATATTTTTATAAATTTGTGTAGAAACTATACATTTTCTACACATAAAAATTTTACATTGTTTCTTTGAGTAATTATTCTAAAGCTTCTATATCGCTTTCATTATGATGGATAAAACGTTCATCTTTTTCTATAGTTTCAACCAAACGCCCTACTCTTTCCCATCTAACTTTTTTGTTTTCATCCCATGAAAAATAAATAAACCAAGGCTGTCCAACTATATATTTATAATCTACACTTCCCCAAAATCTACTATCACTAGAATGATCACGGTTATCACCCATCATAAAATACTCATTTTCAGGTACCTTATAATAATAAGCATTAAAACCATAAATATTATTAGCACCTAATTCATCAAAAGAAGCAGGCTTCATAGCAAATTGACCTAAATTTAAATAGCGAAAAAACACGCTTTCTATATCTACTCTAGAATCATAATGTATTCCTTTTTCTACAAAAGGTTCTTTTACAAAAAGCCTTCCGCCTATGATTTTTGTTTTATTAGGATAATAATCTTTCATATACTCATCACCCTCAACCATACGCACATACAAGGTTTTATTTGCAAAAACAACCTCATCCCCACCCTTAGCCACACATCTTTTTACATAATGAATTTTTGGCTCATGTGGATATCTAAATACTACAATATCTCCTCTTTTAGGACCCTCAGCGCTTACTAAATGTCCATTTTTATTAAAATCAGGTAAAACAGGCACTTCTATCCAAGGAATATGCGGAGTTGGAATACCGTAAGAGAATTTTTTTACAAATAAAAAATCCCCTACTAATAAAGTATTTTTCATAGAACCACTTGGTATAGTAAAAGCTTGTATAAAGAAAAATATAATCAATAAAACAACTATTAAAGTCCCTGTCCAAGATTGCGTGAATTTATAGATTTTTTTCAAAAAATTCATTTTTTAATCCTATTTTTAGCCGATTTTATAGTATTTTCTAAAAGCATTGCTATAGTCATAGGCCCTACCCCGCCTGGCACAGGAGTAATATAACTAGCTTTTTTACTTACATTTTCAAAATCAACATCACCCACTATTTTCCCATCAACCCTATTAATCCCCACATCAACTACTACCACACCCTCTTTAACCATATCTTCTTTTAAAAGATTTGGACAACCTGCTGCTACGATGATAATATCAGCATTTTTTGTATAAGCTTTTAAATCTTTTGTATAAATATGACAAATACTCACACTAGCATTAGCATTTAATAAAAGTGTAGCCATGGGACGACCTACTATATTAGAAGCTCCTATTACAGCTACATCAGCACCTTGTAATTTTATATCATAATGCTCTAAAATTTTCATAACACCCAAAGGTGTACATGGCAAAAAACCACCTTTTAAATTTAAATTTAAATTCCCGACATTAAAAGGATGAAAACCATCTACATCTTTATTAAAATTAATACTTTCTAGGATGATATCTTTATTAATATGTGCTGGTAATGGAAGCTGAACTAAAATTCCATCAACACTATCATCATGATTTAAGGTATTAATCAAAGCCAAAAGTTCATTTTGAGTTGTATTTACATCAAGTCTATAAACCAAAGACTTAATCCCACATTGCTCGCAAGCCTTTGCTTTAGAACCCACATAAGTAGCACTAGCAGGATCTTCACCTACTAAAATCACGGCCAAACAAGGCTCTATGCTTTGGGTTTTAAGTTCTAATACTTCTTGTTTTAGATTATTTTTTATCTCATCACTTAGCTTTTTACCATCTAAAAGTGTCATTTCTTTCCTTAAATTTATAGCTTTCTTTAACTTAAAAAATTGTATCATAATAAAACTTCTTTTTTGTTAAAGGTGATAAATGAAAATTATTTTATTTTTGTTTTTTATAGTTTATGGTGTTTGGGCTGAAGATTTTATCTCACCTAAAGAATACCAAGAATCCCTTTACAAAAATCCAAGAGGCATAAGTTGTGCTAAATGTCATGGTGATGGAGGTCAACAAATACTAGGATATTATACTAAAAATGGAGAAAAAACTCCTTTTATAGTGCCAAGTATTAAAAACACTCCTTATACACGTTTTAGAGAAATTCTAAGCCAACCTCAAGAGGCAAAAAGCATTATGCCAACTTACTCATTAACAGAAGATGAGATGAAATCGCTTTATGATTATATTACTAACAACAAAAGGAGTAACAAATGAAAAATAATAAAAAGGCCTTTGAAGAAGCTTGTGAATATATAGCGGGTGGGGTTGATTCTCCTGTGCGTGCTTTTGCTAGCGTGGGTAGCAATCCTTTATTTATCAAGCAAGGAAAAGGTGCTTATATTAGCGATATAGAAGATAATGCTTATATAGATTATGTACAAAGCTGGGGACCTTTACTTTTTGGACATTGTGATGAGGATATTGAAAAAGCTTGTAAAAAAGCTTTAGAACATGGTTCAAGCTTTGGCGCACCAACCCTAGCTGAAACTAAATTAGCTAAATTTATCCTAAAAGATTGGCCGCATTTAGACAAAATACGCTTTGTAAGTAGTGGCACAGAAGCTACTATGAGTGCTATTCGTCTTGCAAGAGGATTTAGCAAAAAAGATAAAATCATCAAATTCGAAGGGTGTTATCATGGGCATTCTGATTCTTTACTAGTAAGTGCTGGAAGTGGCGCCGCTACTTTTAACACCCCAAGCTCACTAGGAGTATTAACCGATGTAGCTAAAAATACTCTAGTAGCTATTTATAATGACATTGATAGTGTTAAAAACTTAATCAATAATGATGATAATATAGCTTGTATCATTATAGAGCCAATTGCAGGAAACATGGGCTTAGTACCTGCTAAAATAGAATTTTTACAAGAGCTAAGAAAACTATGTGACGAGCATCAAATTCTTTTAATTTTTGATGAAGTTATGAGTGGTTTTAGAGCTTCATACCTAGGCTCTTTTGGAATTAATAATATAAAAGCTGATATAGTAACTTTTGGTAAGGTTATAGGCGGAGGTATGCCTGCGGCTGCTTTTGCTGCAAGAGCTGAAATTATGGATTTATTAAGTCCTTTGGGCGGGGTATATCAAGCAGGAACACTAAGTGGCAATCCTCTTGCTATGGCTGCAGGTTATGCGAGCTTAAAAAAAGCAAGAAATTATGAAGGTTTATATGAAAAATTAGAAAAACTAGGTAAAAGACTTACTCAAGGCTTTAAAGAAGCTGCAAATGATTGCAAAATTCCTTTGCAAGTTAATTGCGTTGGTTCTATGTTTGGATTTTTCTTTTGCGAAAACCCTGTTAATAATTATCAAGATGCTTTAAAATCAGATACTAAATTATTTGCTAAATTTCATGCACAAATGCTAAGCAAAGGTGTGTATTTAGCACCATCTCAATTTGAAACAGGTTTTATATGTGAATGTATGGATAAAAAAATCATTGATAAAACTATACAAGCAGCACAAGAAAGTTTTAAAGCCCTATGAATAAAAGACAAAAAATCATTCGCAAAGGTATAGAAGCTGCAGATGGATTAAGCCTTGGCATATCCATGGTTGTAGCTGTTTTAATCGGAGTTGGCATAGGCTATTTTTTAAAAAACTTAACCGGCATTATTTGGCTTTTTTGGGTAGGAGTGTTTATAGGAGTAGCTGCAGCGATTTTAAATGTTTACAAAGCTTACAAAGCACAAGTAAAAAGCTATGAGGAATTTAAAGAAGAAAATCGCTATAAAGATTTAAAAAATGATCCTAAAGCCTAAAATTTTACTAAAACTCTTGCTAGGATTGAATTTACTTTTCTTAGCAGGAGTTTTTTTCTATAAAGAATTAAGCTTTAAAACCTTTATAAGCTTTGAATTTGGCTTTTTAGCCCAAAATTTAATCATTCTAATCTCTTTTTTAAATTATAAAAATTTTATTTTTAAAGCAGCTAAAAATTATGATTTCACACAAAAGCCTTTGCAAATTTTTGCTAAAAAACAATATTCTTTGCCAAAAATTATAAAATTTATCTATATAGATGACGATTTAAAACCAAAATTTAAAAGTATTTTTAAAAACGCATTAGCTTTTTTTTCTTTGTTCAAAATTTTTGCTTATGTGTTTTTAATAGCAGGATTTTTATTTTTAGAGTTTCAAGGCTTAATGAGTATTTTTGCCTTGTTTTGTGCAATGTTTGTCACACCCATAGCGGTATTAATATATAATTTTTTAATAAGAAAATGTTGAGCTCAAAGAGAACGATTAGATCATTAACTGCATTGTTTTTTGGTATGATTTTTGTTTTTATAGGAAGTGCTTTAACGGTAAATTCTATAGCAATTATTTTAAAACATAACGATGTTAGTAATTTTTATATAGGGATAATAGGCAGTTGTTATTTTCTTGGTGCTATGGTAAGCACTATTAGCGCCCATAGAATAGTTTCTAAAGTAGGACATATAAGATCTTTTGGGATTTTTGCCATCATTTTTGGTATAGCCACTATGCTTCATAGTTTAAACTCTAATCTATATTTTTGGATGATTTTGAGATTTTTGCTTGGTTTTTGTTACTATGCGCTTTTAATGGTCATAGAATCATGGCTTAATGAAAAAGCAAAAAATGCTATTCGCTCAAGAGTAATAGCCTTTTATGAAGTAGTATTTTATTCATCATCAGGCTTTGGAATTTTACTTATGTCATTTGATTTCCCAAGTAATACAGTATTTATTTTAAGCGCTAGTTTTATTATGTTTGCTTCTATTCCTTTATTTTTAATCCGTATTAAAGAGCCGGTTTTACCACAAAAAACCAAAATTTCCATCCCTAAAGTTTTTGATATAGTGCCTTTAGCTTTAGTGACAAGCTTTATAGCAGGTATGCTTTTAAATGGATTTTTCTCCATGGCCTCTTTATTTATACTCATACAAGGATTTGGCGCAAAAGAAGCTTCAATTTTTATATTTTGTACCATGTTAGGAGGATTTATATCTCAACTTTTCATCGGAACCCTTTCTGATAAAATTAGTCGTAAATTTGCTATTATTTTATGCGCTTTTACCGCTTTAAGTGCTATGCTTTGTATTTTATTATTAAGCTATAATATTTATTTAAAATACTTTTTTGGCTTTTTACTAGGTATGGGAATGTGTTGTTTATATGCTCTTTCTTTAGCTAGAGCAAATGATATGCTTGATGATTCTAGCAAAAGAGTTGAGCTAGGTAGAGCCGTTCTTTTTACTTATTCTTTTGGTGCTTTATTTGCGCCTGCTGTGCTTGGAACTTTGATGTATTATTTTGAAGGCAATGGTTTTATGTATTTTTACATCGTTTTGTTAGCTGTTTTAATTGCCTTTGCTATAGATAAACCAAAATTTAAAAATCTAACCAAATTTAAAAGAAAACCAGGTAATATGGTAATGCTAGATGATAACTAATATTTCTAACAATCAAAATCAATTTGCAAAAAACGAAACAAGCAAAGACAACAAAAGCGAGAAAACAGACAAAAAAACCTCACTTAATGATGCTTTAAAAAATCCTTTATTTTCTAAAAATGATCCTGAAGTCAAATTACCTAAAGATTATGTAAGCAAAATTGATCAAAAATTACAAGAATTATTAAATAAACTTTTAGATCAAATCAAAACCAACAAAGATCCTGATTTAGCAGTGTTAAAAAATCACAAAGATTTAAATTTTGCACCTAATTTTGCTAATGAAGTTAAAAAACTTCAAGCAGAGCTTTCTAAAAATCCTGAATTTGAAAAACTACTTAAAGTTTTAGAAGATCTAGTTAAACCCGCTAAAGATATCAACAATAAAAATCTTTCATCTTTGGTAAAAAATTCAGGTGTATTTTTAGAAGCAAAACTCAATCATTCTTTAAAAGAGCAAAATTTACCACAAAGCTTTTTTAATCTTTTAAATACCATAAAAGGGGCTACTAGCGAAAATCTAAAACGTGATATAAGTAATTTAGATCTTAAAAATCTTGACACCACAAGCACCTTAAAAGAACTTATTCACATCTTACAAAATCATAAAAAAGATAATAAAATTTCTTTAGAAAATACAAACTACAAGACACTTTTTAAACTATTTGATAAAATAGAAAATTTTAAAAACTATATCAATAAAAATCCAAACTCCATTAGCCAAGAAAAGCTACAAAATATTGCTAATAATTTCATTAAAAATCTTAATAAAAATTTAGCACTTATCAACAAAGAACTAGCCAAACCTGAAAATATAAAAATTCAAAATACGCATATATTAAAAGAACTTAGTCAAAACATTAAAGATCTTATAACGCTTTTAAAAGACATAAAAAATCACAAAAACAAAACTGAAATAACACAAGAAAATTTAAATAAAACTTCACACACTAAAGACATCAAAGAAGAGTTAAAAGAGGAAATAAAAACTCCACAAAAAAACACAGAGGATAAAAAAGAAATTCAACAAAAACAAGAAAGCATAGCAAAAGATAAAGAAATTCAAAATATAAAAGAAGAAAAAACATCACAAAGCAAAGAAATCAAAGAAAATCCCAAAGAAGAGCCAAAAACACCACAAAAAAATACTGAAGAACCAAGCAAAAATGATAGCAAAAGTCAAAATTTACAAACAAATAATACCAAATTAGAAGATATATTTAAAAGCACTTCGGGTAAAATTTTACTAGAAGATATTTTCAAACAAAATGTAAGTAAAAATCTTAATTTTAGCCAAAATCTACAAGAAGAGCTTTTAAATAATCTTAACAAAGAACTAGGCCTAATAGGAAGAAAACTCAACGAGGTTTTAAAAGCTTTAGATCCTAAAAATTATGAGGCAAAAAATTCTTTAGATGATATAAAAAATATAGAAAAAAAATTAGAACTTTCTATAAAAGATCTTGGAAAAATTACTCCAAAAGATAGCACAGAAATTTCTTCAGAATTACAAAAAGATATCAAATCCACTCTTTTACAAGTTTCCAATCTGGCTAAAAATTTAGACAATGAAAACATACTAAATCAAGCAAATCGTCTTATAGCTCAACTTGAGTTTAACCAGCTTTTATCTTTAGCTAATAATAGTATTCATACTTTTTTACCTTTCTTTTGGGATGATTTAGAAAAATCCAATGTAGTTTTTAAACGTGGCAAAAAAGATAAATTTTATGCGCAAATTAATCTTGAATTTGAAAAATTAGGAAAAATCAATGTATTTTTATCTCTAAGTAATGATAAATACATTGATATAAATATGATGATAGAAAATGCTAATTTTAGAAAAAAACTTTATGAAAGAGCACATGAGCTAAAAAAATCCTTAGTTAAAGTAGGACTTCTAAGCTCTAATTTTTTCATCAGTGATATAGTTAAAAGCAAATTTCATAATCAAGAAGAATACAATGACTTTAATATGGGTTTTGATACAAGGGCTTAAAAATGGCTAAAAAAACAAAAAAAGCCGTTGCGCTAGGCTATAACAAAGAAGATCAAAATGCACCAAAAATTCTAGCTAACGCTAAAGGTGAAAACGCTGCTAAAATCATCTCTTTAGCTAAAGAAAATGGCATACCCATAAAAGAAGACAAAGATTTAGTAGAAGTTCTTAGCAAGCTTGACTTAGGTGATGAAATCCCACCTAATATGTATAAAGCGGTGGCTGAAATTTTTGCCTTTTTATATAAAGTTGCTAATGAAGATGAGACTAAGCAAAGTCCGCAATCTTCTTAGAAAATTCAACTTGCTCATAAGCGTTTTTACTAAATTTTAAAAACCCTTTTTGAGCGATTAAAACTATAGTTGAACCTAGCTCAAAATTTCCAAGTCTTTGACCTTTTTTTACAAAAAGCTCATCATAAGTATGAGTAAAATCAAAATTTGCAGCGTTAGTTTGTATGCTAGTATCAAAGCTAAAATGCATTTTACCAACATTTAGCGCACCCACAAATACCATCCAAAGTATAAATTTTCCTTCCACTAAGCACTTTAAAACTACTCTTTCATTTTTAGTATAAAGATTTATAATCTTAGCCAACTTTGCCTCACTCACACTAAATAAAGCCCCGCTCATATAAGTAGCACTTAAAATTTGCATATTACAAGGTGCATGATAATGATGATAATCTTTTGGAGATAGATAAATATTTGCATAATCTATGCCGTTTTCTAATTCTTCTTTACTAGCTGAGTTTTTTAAAAGCTCTTCTATACTATAACTTGAACCTTTAATGCTAAAGGCTAAATTTTCTTTTAAATCATTTTGAAAACTACTTCCAAGTTCTAAAATTTTACCATCACTTGGACTTATAAAGCCATCTTCTAATTCTCGTTCATTTAACAAAGTTCTTGTAAATAAAGCATTTAAGCTCTCGTATTCTTCTAAAGGTTTAAATTCACTCATATTAATATTAAAAGAATTTACATAAGCTTTATTTATATTTTTTTGTATGATTTTTGGAAATTTATATTTTGCTATGATTCCAAATATTTTTGAAGCACTATTACTAAATCCCACTCATTCTCCTTTTAATCTAATCAAAGCTATCTCACTAGGAGCTAAAAATCTCACAGCAGGCCCCCAAAATCCAGCCCCACTGCTTACATAAAGCAAACTATCTTTGCTTAATTTATAAAGCCCATACACAAAGCCTTGCTCTAAATATACTAGCAAAGAAAAAGGGAAAATTTGTCCTGCGTGTGTATGTCCTGATAAAATCAAATCAAACCCACTCACATCATAGGTTTTTACATATTTTGGCTGATGCGTGATTAAAATATTAACTTTTTCTTGATTGATTTGAGTTTTAATTTTTTCTATATTGCTTTCTTTAAAACCCAAACGTTTAGCAGCCAAATCCAAAGTCCCACTTAAAGTAAAATCTCCAAAATCAATACTTTCATCTTCTAAAACTTTGAAATTTTTAAGCGTTTTAAGCTTTTTGCTTATTGCATTTATATCATTATAATACTCATGATTTCCATAAACAAAATAAGTACCATATTTTGATTTAAAATTTTCTAATAGATCAATATAAGACATACTAGCAATATCTGCATCAATTAAATCCCCAGCTATGATAATTATATCAGCATTTAAAGCATTAACCTCATCGATTAAGGTTTTTAAAAAATCTTCACCTAAATTTTTACCCAAATGCACATCAGAAAGCAAAGCTATGTTTAAATCTTCTTTTAAATTTTTAATTTTAATATCTACTTCATTAACCCTAGGTGTACTAATAGCATTTACAAAACCTTTAAACACCATACTAACGCTAAGTATAATAAGCCAAGAATCAAAAATTAATTTTAAAAACTTTCTTCTTTGGACACTGAAAATTTGCTCTTTTTTATTTTCGTTAAAGAAAATCCATGAGCCAATTTCAAAAACCACTCCAAAAAGCAAGAAAAAACAGGTAATAGTAGGAAAAATCGCTAAAATATAATAAAGCTTTTCATGCAAAAAATCCCCGCGCATATTTATAAAAAAGATTAATTCACATGCAAAAACTATTAAAACAAAAGCTAATACAAGCTTTTTATAAGGTTTTAAAAAATCAACCTTACTTAAAAATCTTTTATAAATATACCAATTTGCCAAAGCAAAAAATAAAACTAATAAAGTAAAAAAAACAAACACTCTCATAGTGTAATTTTATTTAAGCAAAATTAATACTTTTTAAAGTAAAATCGCAAAAAACATTTGGGAAAGAAATTTGGCTTTAATAGATTTAATTGACGCAAATAAGAAATTTAATACAAAAATAGTTTTAGAAAATGCAAATTTTAGTGCAAATTTAGGAGAAAACATCGCCATTATAGGCAAAAATGGCGAAGGAAAATCAAGCTTTCTAAAAGCCCTTATGGGAACTTTAAAACTAGATAGCGGTAGAGTGATTAAACAAAATAATGCTAGCATAGGCATGCTAAGCCAACAAGTAAGCTTTGAAAGCACCTTAAGTGTGAGCGAAGCCATCAAAAAAGAACTTGAAGAAATTTATCAAGCCTTAAAAGAATTTGAAAACTATAATGAAAAACTAGCTCTTGATCCTGAAAATAAAGAATATTTAAAGAAAGTAGATGAATTAAGTTTATTTATAGATTCAAAAGATGCATGGAATTTAGACCAAAAAATACAAAGAATACTAGAAGAGTTTAAACTATTAGAGTATAAAGACAGAACACTTTGCTCTTTAAGCGGAGGAGAGATAAGACGTGTAGGGCTTTGCACGCTTTTGCTGAAAAATCCTGATATATTATTGCTTGATGAGCCAACCAACCACCTAGATGTATATATGAGTGGATTTTTAGAAGAAAGATTAAAAGCTTCTAAAATGTGTGTTATTTTCATCTCTCATGATAGATATTTTATCGATGCAATAGCACAAAAATGCGTAGAAATAGAAGCAGGAAAATTAAGCGTTTTTGAAGGCGGATACACACAATATCTAGAAAAAAAAGCAGCTATTTTAGCTTCCTTAGCTAAAAGTCATGAAACCTTACTTAAGCAACTAAAAAGCGAGGAAGAATGGCTAAGAAGAGGAGTTAAAGCTAGACTTAAACGCGATGAAGGACGCAAAGAACGCATTTTTAAAATGCGCGAAGAGGCTAAGAAAAACCCAGGGGCTATCAAACGCTTACAGCTTGAAATCAAAAGAGCAAGTAAAAATTTCAACCAAACCCAAAGTCAAAACCGCAAAAAAATGCTTTTTGAACTTAAAAATATCTCAAAATCCATAGCAGGCAAGACACTTTTTAAGGACTTTAATGCACGAATTTTACAAGGTGAACGCATAGCCATAGTAGGTAAAAATGGCTGTGGGAAATCTACTTTCTTAAAGATTTTACTTGATCAAATTCCACTTGATAGCGGGGAAATTAAAAGAGGTGAAGTTAAAATAGGCTATTTTGATCAAAGTAGGAGCTTACTCAATACCGATAAAAAACTTTTAGAAATTTTTTGCCCAAATGGCGGTGATCATATTCAAGTGCGTGGTAAAAATATGCATGTTTATGGATATTTAAAACAATTTTTATTTCCAAAAGAATTTTTAGAGCAAAGTGTGAGTGTGTTAAGTGGTGGCGAGAAAAACAGAGTTGCCCTAGCCTTACTTTTTACTAAAGAATATGATGTGTTAATCTTAGATGAACCAACAAATGATTTAGACATAGCTACGATTAATATCTTAGAAGAATACTTACTTTCTTTTGAAGGTGCGATTTTGCTTGTCTCGCATGATAGATATTTTGTTGATAAAATAGCAACTAAACTTTATGCTTTTGAAGATAATGCAAATATTAATATAGAAGTTCTTTCTTATAGTGAATATTTAGAAAATGAAAAAGAATATAAAGACTTTGAAGAATTTTCTAAAAGCTTAGAAACAAACACCACCGCAAGCGTAAAAACAAAAGAAAAATCGAGTAAAAAACTAAGCTATAAAGAAAATGAAATTTTAAACTCATATCCTGATAAAATTCATAAATTAGAAGAAGAAATCAAAGAAATCAAAAATGCCCTAAGCAATCCTGCAATCTATCAAGAGCTAGGTATAAATACCCTTTATAAAAAGCTAAATTCCTTAGAAAATGAACTTAGTATTTTAGAAGAAGCTTATTTTGATGTTTTGGAAAAAAGTGAAAGCACTGATTAATTTTATATATTTTAAATAAGATAAAATTACTCAAATTTATTTAAGGAAAAATTATGACTTTAATAACTATTTTATGTATTTACACGGCCTTTTTGGTTTTTATATCTTATATGCAAATTTCTTTTTTAAAAAAAGAAAGAGAAAAACAAGCAATTATTTTAAATGAGCATGATTATAAAAATGCTGCAAATATCGCCATAGAAAATGAAAAATACAAAATCTTTTCTAATCTTTATAATCTGATGATTAATATTTCTTGGATTAGCTTTGGCTTTTTATATTTAAAAGAAATTTTCATCAAAGAAAATTCTACTTTAGAAAATACTTTATTTTTACTTACATTTTTATTTATTATTAGTATTTTAAATTTACCACTTAGTTATTATGAAAGCTTTATAAAAGATAAAAAACACGGCTTTTCAAATATGACTTTAGCACTTTTTATTAAAGACAGCATTAAATCTTTAGCCCTAATGCTTATTTTTGGCTTTTTAATCATCTATGCTTTAGTGTTTTGTTTTGAATTTTTTAGCACATACTGGTGGATTGTTGCTTTTGCTTTAAGCTTTATAATCATACTTATTATAAATCTCATCTACCCTACGCTTATTGCACCTATGTTTAATAAAATGAAAAAACTTGAAGATGAGAATTTATTAGAAAAAATCACCAATTTAATGCAAAAATGTGGCTTTAGTGCAAATGGTGTTTATGTTATTGATGCAAGCAAAAGGGATAAAAGATTAAATGCTTATTTTGGCGGTTTATTTAAAAGTAAAAGAGTGGTGCTTTTTGATACACTTTTAAATGCTTTAAAAGAAAAAGAACTCATTGCTGTTTTAGGTCATGAGCTAGGTCATTTTGTGCATAAAGATTTACTAAAAATGTTATTTTCTAGTGCTTTGATGCTTTTTGCTTTATTTTTTATCTTTGCACATTTACCAAGCTTTTTTTATATTGAAAGTCATTTAGATGGGGTTAATGCTGGAGTTTTTGCGCTTTTATTGATTTTTGGAAATATTTTTACTTTTATTATCTCTCCACTACTTAATAAAATGAGTCAAAAAAATGAATTTAATGCTGACTTACATGGAGCAAAACTAAGCTCTAAAGAAGATATGAAAAATGCTCTCATAGCTTTAGCAAAAGAAAATAAAGCCTTTGTTAAAACAAGTAAAATTTATACTTTCTTTCATCTAAGTCATCCTTGTATTTATGATAGAATCAAAGCTTTGCAATGATTTCAATCAAACAAGCTTTAAAGCAAGCTTACGCAAAAGATCCTACTCACAAAGAATATATACTTTTTATTCTTTGTGAGCTTTTGCAAAAAGATAAGGCTTGGATTTTTTTAAATCCTGAATTTCAAATCGATGAAAAAGTTTTTTTAGAATATGTAGATAGATTTTTAAATGGCGAACCTTTTGAGTATTTATTTCAAAAAACACAGTTTTATGGTTTAGATTTTTTTACTAAAAAAGGTGTTTTAATACCGCGTTTTGATAGTGAAATATTACTTGAAAGATGCTTAGAAATTTTAGATCATAACTCTTTTGAAAATATACTTGAAATTGGTTTTGGGAGTGGAATTTTAAGTATCTCTCTAGCAAAGTTAAAGCAAATTTTCATACAAGCTTGCGATATTAATCCAAAAGCACTAGAGCTTGCTAAAAAAAATGCAGATTTTCATAATGTTTCAAATTTGATTGATTTTCAACTTTGTGATTTTAAAAATATGCAAGGAAAATTTGACTTTATTTTTTCTAATCCACCTTATATAAAAAATAATTATCCTTTGGATAAATGGGTGCAAAATGAACCGCATAATGCTTTATTTGGCGGGGACAAAGGTTGGGAAATTTTACATGAAATTATCCTTTTTGCCAAAAATCATAACACAAAAGTCTTAGCGTGCGAGTTTGGTTATGATCAAAAAGCAATTTTAAATAAAATTTTAGAAGAAAATGATTTTAAAGCTACTTTTTATCAAGATTATAATGGATTTGATAGAACCTTTGTTGCGTGGAATTTAAAAAATTAGACTATAATTATCTTTTTATAGGAGAAAATATGAAATCAATATATTTATTTTTATTAGCAAGTTTAATTGGGATTGAAATTAGCATAGGTGTATTTTTAGCTCCGACTATATTTTATCCTGCTAAATTCATAGGCGAAGGGGTTTTAACTCATTTTCAAAGCGGACTTTTAATGACACACATTTTTGTGCAATTTGGTTATGTTTTGCTAGGCGTGAGTGTTTTATCTATTTTAATGGAAATTTTCTCATTTAAGGATAAAAATTTAACTTTTAAAATAAATTTTTCAAAATTTATGCTTTCTTTAATCATTTTGGCACTAAGTTTGCTTTTTGTATTTTACTTCACTGCTTATGTTTTAGAAGCGCAAAGCTTAGGAGAAGAAGCAACTAAGACTCAAGAATTTATAAAAATTCATGGTGCAAGTGAAGTTGTGATGAAAATTATCATGTTATCACAAGTAATTTTGTTTTTTTTAAATTTTAAAACAAAAAAGTGATATAATAAAATAAGTCTTTAAAAGGAGTCAAAGATGAAAATAGGCGACATAGGAACAACTCAACAAAACCATTACTTAAATCAAGCTCAAAAAAGCCAAGAAAAAGCTTTAGAAAATATAGCCGCAATGCGTGCTATAGACGGGAGTGATGGGGCAAATTTAGCCATAGCTGATTCTTTAAGAAGTCAGTATAGCACTATAGATCAAGGTATTTTAAACGCTTATGATTCAGTGGGTGTTTTGCAAATTGCAGACTCAGCGCTAAATAATATCTCAGCTACTGCAGATAGACTTAATGAACTTTCAGTACGCTCAAATAGTGCTGCATTAAATGATAGACAAAAAAGTATGCTAAATGCCGAAGCAAATAAACTTATAAGTTCAATCAATGATGCATTTTCAAATGCAACTTTTAATGGAAAAAATGTCTTCCAAAGTATGGATTTTGTTGTTGGAGCTGGGGTTGAAAGTATTAATTTAAATCAACCAAGCACAGCAAACTTAAGTCTTGAAAACCAAGATGGAATTCGCGATTTTCAAGATCAAGTAGGTTCTTTACGCGCAGATATTGGTGCTGGGATTAATGCTATCCATTCTAACATCAACTCATCTTTGCAAACTAGCATTAATACTAAAGAAGCTGAAAGCAAATTGCAAAATAATGACTTAGCACAAAATATCAATGATTTTAATGCAAACTACTTAAAAGAAAATGCATTTTTATTTGCAAATGCTCACTCAAATGTAATGTTGCAAACTAAACTAGCAAGTTTGCTTCAATAAAAAAACTCCCAAATAAGGGAGTTTTTCAAGGAAAAATATGCAAGATAGTGCTTTGTTAAAGCAAGTTTTAAAACATCCTTTATATGAAAAAATCCAAAAACTTAGTATCAAAATTCAAGAATCAAGTTATCTTATAAATGATAGCTTTGATATTTTTTGTGATAAAAGCTTAGATGATGAAATTAATAGTATTGCCTTAGAATTAAAACCTTGGCGCAAAGGACCTTTTAAAATTAATGATTTATTTATAGACACAGAATGGCAAAGTTTTATAAAATTTAATATATTAAAACCATATATGCAAGAGATCAAAGGCAAAATAGTTGCAGATATTGGCTGCAATAATGGTTATTATATGTTTAAAATGCTTGAATTTAATCCTTCAAAACTCATAGGTTTTGATCCTTCTATAAAGTATTATTTACAATTTTTACTTTTAAACTCTATTGTAAAAACTCCTATACAATATGAACTTTTAGGTGTGGCTGATGTACCAAATTATGGCATAAAATTTGATGTAATTTTTTGTCTTGGCGTAATTTATCATCGCAGTGATCCTATAGCCATGCTAAAACAACTCAAGCAATCTTTAAATAAAGATGGCGTAGTCTTTTTAGATACTATGTATATAGAAGATGAAAGAGAAATTGCACTTATCCCTCAAAAAACTTATTCAAAAATACCAAATATTTTTTTCATTCCGTCGATATTGGGTTTAAGAAATTGGTGTTATAGAGCTGGATTTAGTGAATTTGAAGTTATAGCAACCAAACAAACTGATTTTGAAGAACAAAGAAAAACACAATGGATTGATTCTTATTCTTTAGATCAATTTTTAGACGAAAATGACTCAAATTTAACTTGTGAAGGCTATGAAGCACCAAAAAGAGTTTATGTTAAATTAAAGGTGTAAAAATGGCAAGAACAGTAAGTGCTGTTACTATAGAAGAGCTAATAGACCCTGAAGAATTAAATCGCATTAAATCAGAACTTATCACTTGTCCAGGGATAAATAATGCTTTAGCAGGAAGTATTTCTCATATAGAAAAAAACTTTGCTAAAGGTATCTTAATCACAACCCATGATATGGCAGTAGATGAGCTAGGATTAGTGCATAGTGGTTTTGTATTTAATGCGGCAAATTATATAGCTCAAGCTGCAATCAATAAAGAATTTAGCGTCTTAATAGGCTCAAGAAGCTTTTTTTATGCGCCTTTAAAAGTTGGAGATGTTTTAAATCTTGAAGCAAGCGCTCTATTTAGCGATGATTCAAGAAAAAGAGAGGTTAAAGTAGTTGGCTTTGTAAATGATATTAAAATTTTCGATGCATCTTTTCAAGTAATCACCACAGATGATCATATATTTAAATTAAAACAAAGTCAAAGCACAAGCTCTAGCAGTCAAAACCAACAAGAAACCTCCAAGCAAGATGCTACTCCAGAGGAATTAAATGCTGTTTTAAAAGGAATCGGGGGTTAAAGGTAAATCCACCCAATTCTTTGGGCATTCTTTATGGTAAGTCCCGCTTGCATCATAATATTCTTTACAATCATCATAAAAGCGGTTTGAAATTCCTCTTTCATTTACAAAACAACCGCCAAAAAATAATGCTAAAAATCCAATGAAAAATATTTTTTTAAACATCTCTTTTCCTATTTTAATCTTATTTGTTTACGCCATTTGTAAGGCTCTATAGGATTTTCATCTACCCATAAGCCTTTTTTATTTTCTTTGGCATAATTTTGCTCATTTACATATAAATCACTATAATGTTCATAAGCCCAAGCAAAACCATTTTTAACCATAACTTGATTGATATCTTTATCATTTAAATACACAATGGCTAAAATTCTACCATATTTATCCTCATCTTTTACATTCAAAACCACTTCTTTATTCAAGACAATTGCATTTAAAAATTGCGTAGCCATTTTTCCATAGGCTTGATCACTCTCAGGCGCGTCTATACCAAAAAGTCTGATTTTAAGCTTTTCATCTTCAAATTTAGCCTCAATAGTGTCTCCATCTACTACACGACTTACTTTAGCATTAATATATGAGCCACTATCATAATTTAAAATATAAGCAAAAGCAAACAAAAAAAGTACAATTAAAAATTTCTTTGGATCTTTTAATAAAGTTATCAATAATTTAATTTGCTTTTTAGAAATTTTCATTTAAACCTCATCTATATAAAAATATGCCATAATTACAATAAAAAGGAGATTTTATGCAAGAAATTATACAAAATTTTAAACAAATTACTCAAATACCTCATTGTAGTTTTAAAACCGAAGAATTAAAAAATTTTCTCATTGACTTTGCTAAAAGTCAAAACTGCCAAGTAAGTGTTGATAAAGCGGGCAATATCCATGCATATAAAGGAAAACCTAAAATTTGCTTACAAAGTCATTATGATATGGTTTGCATGGGAGAAGCTCCAAATATACAAATGTATGAAGAAAATGGATATTTAAAGGCTAAAAACTCGAGTTTAGGTGCAGATAATGGCATAGGAGTATCATTAATGATGCAAGCTTTAAAAGAATTTGAAAATATCGAATGTCTTTTTACCAATGATGAGGAAGTTGGACTTTGTGGAGCAAATAATCTTACCCACATTTTGATTTCAAACAAGCTGTTAAATTTAGATCATGAGAGTGATGATGAAGTTGTTATAGGTTGTGCTGGTGGTGTAGATATTTTTGCTAGCTTAAACTTAGAAATAGGCGAAAAAGAAGGTGAATGCTATGAAATAGAGGCAATTGATTTTAAAGGTGGACATTCAGGGATTGATATAGTAAAAAATATTAAATCTTCTATTAAAGAAGCAAGTTATTTTATCACTCAAAACCAAGGTGAGCTTTGTGAGTTTAACGCAGGTGAGAGAATCAACTCTATACCAAAACATGCTAAAATCATAGCATTTTTTAAAAATCCCCCAAAAGAAAATAATCATTTTAAAGTGAATTATATAGGTAAAATCAAAAGGACATATTATAAAAATTCTCAAATCATTTTAAATCTTATCAATGCTTTTGCACAAGGTGTTAGAACTTTTAATCATCAATTAAATTTAGTCCAAACGAGTATCAACCTTTCGTTAGCTTATGAAAAAGAAGGTAAATTTCATTTTGAACTTTTTGCAAGATCAAATGATTTACAAGAGCTTAAAAATATAGAATTTGAAACCTTAACTTATTTTAAAATGCAAAATTGTGAAGTTTCAAGTGCAAATTTTTATCCGCCTTGGGCTAACAAAGATACTAATTTTGGAGAAGAAATTCTAAGTTATTTCAAAAAAGAAAATCCAAACGCCAAGCTTTATACTATACATGCTGGTTTAGAATGTGGTATTATAAGTGAAAAACAACCGCTAGAATGTTGCTCCATAGGCCCAAATATCCATAGCCCTCACTCAACAGATGAAAAATGTGAAATAGCTTCTATTGAAAAAATCAGCAAAATTCTTTTTGCTGTCTTAAAAAATTACCAATAAGCAAAAAACCAATATTTTGACAAACAAATTCAAAATATTGGTAAATATTTATTTAAATAAGAAAAAATTTTATTTACTATTAATAAAACTTACACTATACTCTCGCATATTTTAAAAACAAGGAGAGAGTATGGAAATGCTAACTAGCCTTAGCGAAGGCACTCAATTTAGTATCCAACTAGCCGTAGTTCTCATTTGTCTTTTTTATGGGGCAAAAAAAGGCGGTATCGCTCTTGGTTTACTAGGCGGTATAGGTTTATTAGTTTTAAGTTTTGGTTTTGCTGTAGCACCTGGAAAACCTTCTATTGATGTTATGCTTACTATCTTAGCTGTTGTTGTTGCTAGTGCAACTTTACAAGCTAGTGGTGGTTTAGATGTAATGTTGCAAATTGCAGAAAGAGTTTTAAGAAAAAATCCTAAATTTTTAACCATCTTAGCTCCTTTTGTAACTTGCTTTCTGACCATGCTTTGTGGAACCGGACATGTTGTTTATACTATGATGCCTATTATTTATGACATTGCTATTAAAAATGGCATTCGTCCAGAAAGACCAATGGCTGCTTCTAGCATTTCTTCTCAACTTGGAGTTATAGCAAGTCCTGTTTCAGTTGCTGTTGTAAGTTTAACCGCATTACTTTTAAATCCAGAAATTAATAAACATCCTTTAGCAGGATTTGATGGCTATGTAGATTTACTTGCTATTACTATACCTTCTACTTTAGTGGGCGTTTTAGCTATAGGAATTTTTTCTTGGTTTAGAGGAAAAGATCTTGATAAAGATGAAGAATTTCAAGCTAGAATTAAAGATCCAGAACAAAGAGAATACATCTATGGTGATAGCAAAACTCTTCTTGGACAAAAACTTCCAACTATTCAATGGGTAGCTATGTGGATTTTCTTAGGTGCTATTGCAATAGTGGCTATACTTGGAGCCTTCCCAGAACTTAGGCCACAATTTACCTCAAAAGGCGTTACTAAACCTATGAATATGGTTGCAGTAATTCAAATGTTCATGCTTTTAGCAGGTGCGGCACTTATCATCTTTACTAAGCTTGATGCAAGTAAAATTGCAAAAAATGAAATCTTTAAATCAGGTATGATAGCTTTAGTAGCTGTTTTTGGAATTTCTTGGATGGCAGATACTATGTTTGCAGTACACACTCCTATGATGAAAGAATCTTTAGGAAATATTGTTATAGAACACCCTTGGACTTATGCAGTTATGCTTTTATTAATTTCTAAATTTGTTAATTCTCAAGCAGCAGCAATTGCAGCTTTTGTGCCACTTGCATTAGGAATTGGTGTTGAACCAGGTATTATCATTGCTTTTGCGGCAGCTTGTTATGGATATTATATTTTACCAACCTATCCAAGCGATCTTGCAACTATACAATTTGATAGATCAGGTACTACAAAAATAGGTAAATTTGTTATCAATCACAGCTTCATCTTGCCAGGTTTAATTGGTGTAATTGTTTCTTGTATAGTGGGTTATTTCTTAGCTTTAGGTGCAGGATATTTATAAAATCAAAGGGCTTGTTTTAAAGCCCTTTTTTATTTAAATGCTTTTTCTAAATCAATAGGCATAGCCTGATAACCAGTACTTGCTCCACTAAAGCGAATTTGTACTGAAGGTTCTTTAGCTCCCCATTTAAACTCATCTATTTCAGGTTTTGGTTCTCCTATAGCAACACCCTTGCTTAAATCAAAAGCCATACCAGCACTAGCACTATAAACCATAATCGAATTTTTATCTTTATAATACTCAGCTAAAGAAGTAATAGGTGAAAACCATTTATTGCCTCTTTGTTTGCCATATTCCCAAATTTGCTCTACGGTTTTATTTTTTTGATCTATTTTATATACAACCGCTCTTGAATATTTCATCGAAGCAAAAGCAGGTTGTGTTATAGCTCTTGCATCACCATTGTCAAAAGCTGTAATATAAATATATCTTTTATTAGATTTTTCATCTATTCTAAAAGCAGTGTGTTGTGTCCATGTAAAATCAAAGCCACCTTCCTTATTTTTATAACCAGGACATTTGCTATAATCATCTTCACAAATTATATTTTTGCCATTTTTATCAATGGGTTGTAAAAGTGCTTTTTTATACTTTTCTCCCCAGCCCTTATGTGCTCCTAATATCCATTTTACTTTTTTATCACGTCCGATTTTTATAATAGCGCTTTGATGACGACTTGAAATGATAATGCTATCATCACTTGGATCATAATCTACACTATTTACATGAGCCCAGTTACGCCCTACTCCAGTGCCTGCTATATCCCCAAAAATTTCACTTGTATCCATTTTGGCTAATTCTTCATTGCTTAGAGTTTTACCCGCTTTTGAAACATCTACATTTAAACAAACCGCACCTTGATCTAAAACTTTGATAATATTAGCTCTATATGGATCTAAAATTTCAAAAAGCCTCCACTCATCTACCACATTGCCATTATTATCAACCTCTAATATCACATCACGCACCGAGCGCACATTTTTACCATCAGGACGCTTAACATTAGCCAAGGCTACTCTTAAAAGATAATTTCCATTTGGCATTTGACTCATAGAATGAGAAAAATCTATATAAGAAGAAGGTAAAATGCGGTTAAAAATTTCTCTACCCATTAAATCATATTTTACATATCTTTGACCAAACCCAAAGCTTAATGCCCCATCTGAATTTTGTCTAAAGCCCATCATAATACCACGATTATAAATATTGTTTTTATCCATTAGCTTATCATTATCTAAATACCAACGAATTTCACCCTTTGTATCGACAATGAAGGCATTAGAAGCCTCATCCCATTCTAAAGCACCACCACTTGGGTTATTCCATATAGCTTGAGAGCTTTTTGCGCTGTATTTTCCTGGAGTATTATTTACTAGATATAATCTATCTTCAAATTCTTTATCTACTTTAAGTACTTCCACTTTTTCAAAAGGCACACCTCTTTGCACAAGACTTCCACTTGGCTCTATATTTACCCCACCTGTTGCTATTTTATATACCTCATCTATTACTTTTTCACTTTTTCCAAAAGCACTTTTAGTATAGCTTACTTTTACTGTGTTTAAATATGATGGATAAAGCCCAAAAATAGGAATTCCTCCATAAGTTTTAATTTTATTAGAACTTACCTTATAAGATATGGTTTGTCCATTTGGCTTTGGAACTATAGTCACACTCACATCGCTTAACTCATATCCTCCATCTACAATCACAGCACTAAGCGGGGATAAACCATAAGGATTAAGCTTTATGGTTCCAATTTGTCCTTGCACATGATAGTCTATCTTAGCCCCACTTGCTCCGCCTACAGCTAAAGCTAAATTTGGCGCTAAAACCACGCTAGCTAGCAAGCTTAAGCTGATGATTTTTTTAATTTTCATGCTTGTCCTTTATTAAGATCAATAACACCTTTAAAATAAAGGCATTACTTAACTGAAAGTTCTTTAACTATACGGATTAGTTCTTCTAAAGAAGTAATGTATTCAGGATTGATTTGATACTTACCATTTACTACAAAAGCAGGCGTGCCATAATTTCTTGAAATTTCATTAGCCACATCATAAGCAACTAAAAGCTCTTTGGCTTCTTTAGTTTGTAAAAATTTTTGCAATTCTTCTTTACTAGAACCGATAGCATTTAAACCTATTTTATAAAACAAATCAAGATTATTTAAATTTAACTTTTGCTCAAAATGACTTACAAAATACACATCAGCAAGCTTATAAGTAAGACTTTTTTCACTAGTAACATCTAAACCTAAAGCTTTTTCTTTAAAAGAAGCTAAAGCAAACATCTCATTTAAAGCCCCACCATACTCACTCATAGAACTTACCGAAAAAAGATCATATTTTAAATTTGGCAAAACCTCTTTAACCTTTGCTAAAGTGTGAAATTGATGATGGGTGTAACAATGAATGCAACGATAAGAAAATACCTCTATTAGAGAATTTTGTGCATTTGGGATAGGTGTTTTTAAAGTAATATACTCTTTACCCTCACTTAACGCATTTGCATTTATAGCAAAACTGAGCGTACAACAAACAATCAAAAAAATATTTTTTAAATTCAATTTTAACTCCTATATCATGATATTGCAATATAATTATATTGCAATATCATAAACATCAGGATTCAACCACACCTCCAGCATCTTTTCTTGATTGCTCACTAGATTGAACCATAATTCCTTTTGTATATTTCAACAGTTCCTCCCATTCTTTCTTTTGTAGCAAGATGCCTTTTTGAACACTCTCTTCGTAATTTTTTTCAATAATATCATGAGAAATACTTACATTCTCATCATTTCTGATTAAAGGATTTTTAGAAATTTCAATATAAAGCGCTCTTTCATCTAAATTACAAGGTATATTTTTCATTAAAATATCTGGAAAATCTTCATTATTTTTTATAAAGTATTCCACATACTGAGATTGCTTTATGTCATACCAATAAGCTTTAACATATAAATTTTTATTTGATAATCTTTTTAACTGAGAATACACAAAACACCTATTATAACATTTTGAAATTTTTATATTTAAAGAATTATATTGATTTAAAAAATCAAGCGCATACGCAATAATAATTTGAATATGACATAATATGCTATGATGATTAAGATCAACACTTAAATACTCATTTGTAATATTTAATGTTATATCTAAATTGTCGCTTTTCAAATAAGGCGCAGCTTTAAGAAAATTTGACAATCCATTTAATCCAGCCATTTGCATGTCAATAACCATAGATGCAATTAAATCAGCTTCTCCAAGATTTAATTTTAATCCATTATAAGCTTTAATACAAGCAGCTTTAAGTTCGTTTTTGGAAACATAAACATTATTATTAGATAAATCACAAACATTATGCTTATTTTTTGGCAATAATGGAAACATCCACTCATTAGCATGAATTTCATCCATTAAAGGTGCATTCTGAAACAATGTCACTTGAACCCATCTATCTGATCTTGGATCATACTTTGTTACACCAAACATAGACAATTTAGCTCTTAAAAGATGCATAGGCAAAAAGTCTTTTGCTAAAACATTAGCTCTTATATCACCCATTGCACAGTTTCCCATAGTCCAAGCTCTTCTAGCTATAGATGTAAAACAAGGGTTTTCTAGTAAAAATTTACTTATATGTAAATAATCATCCTGATTTTTTAAAGCATTGTAAAATTTAACCACTTGCCTAGCAATATCTAAAGGTTGTTCTAGTTCATCTCCATTATCAATACCTCTTACTCCAAGCCTAGGCTCTTCTTTTTCTTCAGATATATACCAAAACCAATAATTATTTTCAGGATTTTCAAAATTAATACCTAAAGCCCAATCATATTTTTTCTCTATTACATTTTTAATTTCAGAAATTTTAACACCAGTAAGTTCTAATGGAGTTTCATCGATTGTCATCATTTTATCGTGTATATCAACTAATTCAGGATACAGTTCTAATAAACACGAAAGTACGATTTCTTGTGCTTCCAAAGAATATTTTTTTGTATATTCTACAAATTCCTCAATAACCATAGAAGCATTTATTTTTGTTTTTATTTCTTTTACTATATAAGAAAGCTCACTTGAAGCTATTTTGTTTAAATTATCTTGCCTTGAATCTATTGTTGTTATTTCTTTAAGATGTAAACTTGCTCTTTTTAAATAATCAATCAATTCTTTAGCCTTACTCATATCAAGCTTTTGTTGCATAACTTTTGACAACGCTAATTCTCTTTGATAAAGCCAATTATCAACAACTTTTGGGTGTTTAATCAAATAAGGAGCCATACCAAGTCCAGTAGCATTTCCCACACCTAAATATCTTTGAATATCTCTATCAAGTTCTACAGCTTTATCTCCACCACGCTGTTTGGCTATATAATTTACCCAATCTAAACTAAATTGCCTTACAATATAAACAGCGCACATTTCAGCAGAAAATGACTGAGAAAAATCTCCATTTTTTTGCAGATTATCAAAATCAGAAATTCCAAATTTTCCACTTCCATATACAGCTGTGGTTCTTAATATATAACCAACTTTAGCTAGTTCATCTAAATCAGGTTGTTTTCCATTAGCTAAAGAATTAACAATATATTCAAAAATTCTTACACTTTTATTAGCCCTTGCTAAAACAAAAGCATTGTTAAAATTTCTACCAGCTTCTTGCAGTGGAACATTTTCTTTTAAAACAGTCAATAATCCACTATCAATCTCTCCATTTACAAAAGTAAAAGTAACATCCCACTTATTTGCTATAACTCTATCATTTCTTTCTTCATCTTTTATATAATTAGCGAATATAACAAGATGATATATTCCATGAGGTGTTCTAACTTGATATATTACATCACCAAATCCTTTATCATCTAAATCCCATAAAATATTTTTTAATACCCATTTTTCTTGAGCAATTTTCCTCATCAAAGTTCTAGTAAAACTAAGTCTAGATGAGTGCATAGAGCCCAGTCTTTCTAAAGACATGACTTCTTGTGGACTTCTTAATTTCATATCATTTTTCATTTTGTCTCCTTTTTTGTATTAACGTAAATTTTGCTCATCTGCCATTTTAATTGCAATCTGTATAGAGTTCCATAAGGTTGGTAATAATATAAATGAAACAGGTACAGCAGTAATTACTATAAATGATTGTAAAGCCGAAATTCCTCCCTGTCCGATAGATATTAAAATAATTGCCAATACCCCCATTAAAATTCCCCAAAAAGCTCTAAGAAGTTTACTAGGTTCAGTGTTCCCACTAACAATAACACTCATAGTATAAGTCATAGAATCACCAGTTGTAATAATAAAAATAGCTGCCAATATCAAAAATAATGCTGAAATAAATGTTGACAATGGCAATGACTGTGTGATTGCTATTAATGCAGCAGGTATATTAAAACCTTTAAAAGCAGAGCTTATGCTGCCTGGATTTTCAATCTCAAAATACAATCCTGTTCCACCAACAATAGTAAACCAAAACATTGTAATAATTGGTGCGCAAATACTTACAGCTATAATAAGCTCTCTTAAAGTCCTACCTCTTGAAATTCTAGCAATAAAGATAGCCAATACTGGACCATATCCTAAAAACCACCCCCAAAAAAACAAAGTCCAAGATGCAAGCCAAACAGTATCTTCTCTATAAGTAGCCATAGGTATAAAATTTTGTATCAAAGTTCCAACACCTTGAACATAAACATCCAAAATAAATTTTGTAGGACCAAAAATAAAAATAAAAAACATCAAACCTACAGCTAAAATAACATTCCATTTACTAAGAATTTGAATGCCTTTTGCTAAACCTCTAAGTGAAGATATAGTATAAACTAAAATAGCCAAAATAATAATACTCATTTGAGTGATTATATTATCTGGTATTTGAAAAATCATATTTAGTGCATAAGAAATTTGTAAACCTAAAAATCCTATAGGTCCTATAGTACCAGCAGCAACAGCCACAATACAAAAAGCATCTATTAAAGAACCAATCCATCCGTGTATAACTTTATCACCAAAAATAGGATAAAGAATAGTTCTAGGTCTTAAAGGAAGGCCTTTTTCATAGTGTAAATACATTAGCACTATTGTGGTAATAGTTCCAGAAACAGCCCAAGATAAAAAACTCCAATGCATGTAAGATTGCGCTAGAGCTTCTGTGATTTTTTGAAAAATATTACTAGTATTTCCAAATACAGGAGATGGAGAAACAAAATGAGCTATAGGCTCTCCAGCAGCCCAAAAAACACCTCCGCCTGCAAGTAAAGTACACATAATAATAGATATCCATTGAAATGTACTCATTTCAGGATTTTTAATATTACCCAAAACTACGCCGCCTGTTCTTCCCCAACTAAGCCCGATCCCAATAATAAAAGTCAAAAGTAGTAAAATTTGCCAATATGCACCAAAGTATTTTGCTGAGACATTAAAACCAAACTCAACGATCGCACTAAGTAACTTTGAATCAATTAAAGCTATTACAACAAATATCATCAAAAATCCACTACTACAAATTAAAGTCAACTTATCAATACGAGTATTGTTTTTAGGAGCACTGTTTAACATTTTAACTCCTTAGCAAGTTTGAGCTTTTAAGCCATCTTGTAAAAAATGAAGCCAATTAAGACCCATGATTTTTTTTACATCATTCTCAGAAAACCCATAATTAATCAATCCTTTATAAATATTATATAAGCCACTAGAATCATTAAACCAAGACACATTTTTAGGCCATGTGGAATTAGTAGCACTACCTTCGCCATAATCTTTTATCTTAGACCATCTGCCATTGCGCATCCATTCTAATACATCTAATGGTTGATTTAAACATAAATCACTTCCTATACCTATATGATCAACCCCTATCATATCTGCCAAATCAGCACTCATTTTACAAAAATCATCCAATGTACAATCACTTCCATTTGGCAAATGAAAAGGATATAAAGACAAACCTATCAAACCTTTTCTCTTAGCTAAAGCTTTTATCACCTCATCGCTTTTATTTCGCAATCCATTGTGCGCAAATTTAGGATTAGCATGAGATATACATATAGGGCGAGACGATATGTCAATAGCTTCCAATGTTGATCTATCACTACTATGAGACATATCAACAATCATACCAACCCTATTCATTTCTTCAATCGCTTGTTTGCCAAAGCGAGTAATACCACTGTCGTTTTTTTCATAACAACCAGTAGCCAATAAGCTTTGATTATTATAAGTTAGCTGCATAATCAACAAACCAAGCTGTCTCATAACAGATATTAACCCTATTTCATCATCAATCAAAGAACAATTTTGCGCTCCAAAAAAAATCCCTACCTTATTTTGAGCTTTTGCTTTTAAAATATCTTCGCTTGAAAAAACAGGCAATATATATTCATTAAATTCTTCAAAAAATCTATGCCACTGGGCAAATCTAGTGAGTGTTTCTCTAGCATTTTCATGATATACTAAAGTAACATGCACAGCACTAACACCACTTGATTTTAAAAATTTAAAATATTCTTTATCCCATTTGCAATATTGCAAACCATCTATAATGATATCTTTCCCAAACATAACCACCTCCTTTTTGTAAACAACATTTAATAAGCTTTTACATAAGTTGTTTTTACAACTGTGTAAAATTCCTTCGCATAAGAACCTTGCTCTCTTGGACCAAAGCTAGATTCTTTTCTGCCTCCAAAAGGTACATGATAATCTGTTCCAGCTGTAGGAAGATTAATCATAACACAACCACTTTTTGCTTCTTTTTTAAATATGTTTGCATTTTTTAAACTCGATGTTACAATCCCTGAAGTCAATCCAAAACGAGTACCATTATTAAGCGCAACAGCTTCTTGTAAATCTTTTGCTTTAATCACACATGCTAATGGAGCAAAAATTTCTTCCTGATTAACATCCCAATCATTTTTAGTATTAATAAATAAAGTAGGAGACATATAGTAACCATTTTTATCAAGTGATAATTTTTTACCACCAAATACCAATTCCGCTCCAAGATCTTTAGCTCTTTGAACCCATTTGAAATTAGATTCAAATTGTTTATTATCGGCTACTGGTCCCATAAAAATTCCATCATCTAAGCAATGGCCAACCTTTAATGTTTTCATTCTAGAAACCATTTTCTCAACAAAAGCATCGTGAATACTTTCTATAACAATCAAACGAGAACTTGCTGTGCATTTTTGTCCAGTACCTGAAAAAGCTCCTGCAATAGCACACTCAACAGCAAGATCAAGATCTGCATCATCCATAACAACTAAGGCATTTTTACTACCCATTTCTAATTGACATTTAACAAAATTTGCAGCCGTAGCACGTGCTATTTTTCTACCAACATCAACAGATCCAGTAAAAGAAAGTGCGTTGATATTTCTAGAATTAATAATAGTCTCACCAACTTCTCCACCACTACCTAAAACTAAATTAAATACACCGCTTGGCAATCCATGCTCATGAATAATCTCAGCCAAAGCTACAGCAGAAGCTGGAGTGGTATTAGCTGGTTTCCATACTATACTATTACCAAAACAAAGAGCAGGAGCTATTTTCCAAGAAGCTGTTGCAATAGGGAAATTCCAAGGAGAAATAATACCAACAACACCAACAGCCTCTCTTGTAATCTCAACATCAACACCACTTCTTACAGACGCTGCATTTTCCCCAATTTGTCTTAATACTTCAGCTGCATAATATTGAAAAAATTGACCTGATCTAAACGCTTCTCCTTTTCCTTCTATTTTTGTTTTTCCTTCTTCTAAAGATATGATTTTTCCAATCTCATCGCTTCTATTCATTAAAGATTCACCGATTTTATAAAGCAAATTTGCCTTTTCTTCTAAAGGAGTTTTTTCCCAAGAAACTTGAGCCTCTTTAGCAGCATCAATAGCTAGCTCTACTTGTTTTTTATCAGCCTGTGCTACATCCCCTAGATCATTATCAATATCAGATGGATTAATATTTTTTATAGTATTAACACCCTCTACCCATTGACCATTAATATATAAACCCTTAGTACAATCTAACATTTTATCTCCTTTATAATTTTAATTATGAGTTTGCGCATAAACTACAAATTCAACCAGCATTTCTTCTCTAGCCAAACCAGAAACAATAAATGCAGCTCTATTTGGATAAACTGTATTGAAATAGGTTGAATATATCGAATTTACAAATTTTAAATCTTCTCTTTTTGTAACATAAATTAAAATCTGTAACACATCATCTAATTTAGAACCAGCACATTCTAAAGTATGAATAAGATTTGAAAAAACTTGCTTGGTTTGCGCTTCTATACCACCAGTAACAACCTCTCCATTTTTATCAATAGGAATTTGTGCTGTATATAAAATATTATTTGATACAACCGCCCATTCTAATGGAGATTTTGAGGGGAATAATCTTGTTTTAACCGCTATTTTACTTGACATACAACTCCTTTTTGTATTGTTATATTTTCAAGTCTATAGGAAAAAAACTTAATAAATACTTAATGCCGACAATAAATATATTATATATTTTCTTACCTTGAAAAAACATGTAAATATGTGAATATTGGTAAATATATTTAAAAGATATCCCTATGATTAAAACATCAAATAAGTTAGTAAGGTAGTTTTAGTTTTAAAATTGAATATATACTTATTATATGATTATATCAAATCAAATATTGTTTAACAAAATTCTCAAAATAATCAATAATGTCATCAACATATTCCAAAGCTTTTTCTGTGTTTTTTTGATACACAGCTTTTAATATATTCTTGTGTTTTTCTTTTACAATATCATGTTGACTATTTTGAGCATAGCGATACCAAAATCTCCTTGAAATCCCTTGCACGTTTCTCAATTCTTCGTAAATAAAATAATTTTTAGAAGCTTTAGCTAATACATCTTGTCTTTTATCAAGCCATGATAAAAAATTTATTTCATCATAATTTTCAATTTCATTTAAAAGTTCATTTATAGCTTTTTTATCATCCTCAGTAAGTCTTTTTATAGCACATTCTATACAAAGTTTCAAAATAACTCTTCTTACTTCCAAAAGTTGCATTTGTAAAGAAGCATTCATTTGTGGAACCATTATTCCTGCTTTTGATATATTCACCAAATAACGTTTTGAAAGCAACAATAATGCTTCTCTTACAGGCGTACGTCCAACATCAAGCATATTTGCTATGCCCTGTTCTGTTAAAATACTACCAGGTTCTATTTCACAAAAAACTATTCTTCTTTCTAGTTCATCATATACTTGTTCGGCTAAAGTTTTATTTTTCACTTTTTTCATGTAATTTCCAAATATAAAATAAAAATTATAGAATAATATCTAATTATTAATGTATTTAAGACAGAATATTAATGATTAAAATTCATATTTGATATTCAATTTACTTTAAATATAATGTATTATAAAAAACAAAAAAGGATTTTTAAATGCAAATACGAATTTATTATGAAGATACCGATGCGGGTGGAGTGGTATACCATAGCAACTACTTAAAATTTTGCGAAAGAGCAAGAAGTGAGATATTTTTTCAAAAAAACGCAAAAATTTTTGATAAAAGCAAAGGACATTTCCTACTTACTAAAGCAAATTGTAGCTTTTTAAGACCTGCTAAACTTGGAGATCTTATAGAAGTAAAAACATTTATCACAAAGCTTAAAAAAGCTTCAGTTTGTATAAAACAAGAGATTTACAAAGATAGCACCAAGCTTTTTGAGGCTGAATTTACCCTAGCCTTTTTAAAAAATGAAAAAATAGCCCCTATAGATGAGGCTATAACTAAGGTTTTTACTGATCTTACAAAGGAGTAAAACCTAAGCCTTGCGAGCGTATGATTTTAACCTTATAGTCAAATTGATTATCATTTAAACTCTCATCGAAAATTCTTTGAGAGTCTTTATCTAAAAACTGCGTATAAAAATAATCAAGCCCCACGCTAGTTGCATACGCTATCCAGTTGTAATTAATATTTTGCGAAAAAAGCTCATTAAGATAGCTTAGAGTTTGATCCTCATTAGAAATGGAATTTGCTAGTAAAAGTTTTTTTCTATCATTAATTTGCGTTAGGCTTAGCAAAATAGGATTATAATTAATCTGAGTTGATAATAACACAAAAGGTTCTATATCATAAGTTCTTATTTGTGAGCTTATAAGTGCTGTTTTTATCAAAGAAGTATTTAAAATAATACTAGAATCTTGAAAACTTCTATTTTGATTTAAAATACTTCTAAAATCAAATTTAGAACTATTAATAGTATAAATTTTCTCGCTACCATTACCTATGTTTAAAACATTCTCATCTAAGCGATTTGCCAAAGGTGTTCCATCTGAAAAAATAATATTTTTACCATTGGAGTATTCTAAAAGTTTTTGAATTTGTTTTTGATAGTCTATACTTCCAAAATACACATTTTCATTTTGCGTATCAAAATTTCTTTTATGTGCAGTAGGTATGAAAACTTTTACATTTAAATCAAGGCTTTCTTTTAATAAATTTTTCACACCTTTATCTGTAAAACCTGCGATAATATAATTAAATTTTTCTTCTTGAGCTTGTTTAAAAGCTTTAGTTATCTTGTTCTCATCTTCTGTGCCTATTAAAAACACCTTTACTTTTATTTGCGCTCTTTGTCTTAATAAATACGCTATGCTTGAGTTTATAATAGTGTTAGAATAGCTTTTAATCGTTTGCTCAGGTATAATAATAGCTAATTTTACACTAGCATTTTTTTGAATTCTTTTTTCAAAATCTATGATGGAATTTAAAAGTTTAGTATAAATATTAACCAAAAGTTCATTTGCATTATCATTGTTAAATCTTGATAAGAAATTAAAATAAAGTCCTGTTTCTAACAAAGTAAATAAACAATCATTATCACAATTTTGAAATTCTAAATTAGGATAAAAAGACTCACTAGGTTCTATGGGCGATGGTTTTTGCTCTTTCGCAAAAGCACTTAAAGTTAAAACAAAACTCATCATCAAACAAACTAAACTTTTTCTCATAAATAACCTTTTATTTTTTTAATATCTTCTATAAATTCAGCATAAAAGCTAGGATTTTTACTCAAAAAATTCAAATCATAACTTGGCAAAAGCAAAGCATTATTAAAACGCATACATTGCCCTTTGTATTTTTGAAAGTTCTCAAAACCCAAACTTGCAAAAGCTTCTTGACCAAGACATAAAATAATCTTTGCTTTTACAAAATCAAGCTCGTTATAAAAAAACGGCAAGCATAATTTTAGCGCCTGATCATCTATTTTAAAATTACTAAAACATTTAAACATATAAGAAAAATATATCTCATCTTCTTTTAAATTTAAAAGCTCTTTACATAATCTTAAAAACTCTTGTTTATTCTTAGAAGCAAAAAACTTTCCACTTTCGTTTTCTTCTTTATCAATAAAAGCTTGATAAATCAGAATTTTAGCATTTTTGGCTTCTTTTTCTATTAAACTATACTTTCTTAATTTAGAAAAATGACAAAGATTGCAAGTTTCTACTCTTTCGTTTAATTCTTTAAAACTTAAGTTAAAATGTCTAATTTGCTTTTGTTCATCAAAGTATTCATAACCAAAAGCTTTTAGATAATACAAACTGCGTTTATTCATCACATCAATGCTTCTAAATTTTCACCCTCTAAACGATAAGTTCTCCACTCACTCATATGTCTTGCATTTAACTTGGTATAAAATTCAATCCCCAAATCATTATCATTTAAACAAACCCACTCTAAGCGTTTAAGATTTTTTTCTTTGCAAATTTGCGCTAGATATTTAAAAACAGCTCTAGCATAACCTTTTTTTCTATGCTTTGGTTGTATGTAAATATCTTCTAAGTACAACCCACCCAAGCCCCAAAAAGATGAAAAAGTAAAATAATACATCACATAGCCTATTATCTCACCATCAACCTTTAGGCTCAAAGCCTTAGCGTATTCATGTTTAAAGAATGATTCTTCAAGTTCTTTGCTTGTGCATTTTACATCTTCAAGCATATTTTCATGAATAGCAAGTTCTTTGAGTAATTCTAAAATTTTTTCCAAATCTTCTTTTTTACTCTCACAAATTTCAAAAGCCATTATTTTTCCTTAGTTTACAAAATAAAATCAAAATTTAGCAAAAAGTTTTAAAATAACTCTTAATTAAAAGCAGATTTAAGTAAGATTTTGCTAACATACTCGCTTATTATTTTGTTTTTTATTTTAAGTTAAGGAAAAAATATGAAAAGAACATATCAACCACATAAAACTCCTAAAAAAAGAACTCACGGCTTTCGTGTACGTATGAAGAGCAAAAATGGTCGCAAAGTGATCAATGCTAGACGTGCTAAAGGTAGAAAAAGATTAGCGGTATAAAAGATTTTCTAAGTATTAACGACTTAGGAGAGTTTGCAGCAATTTATAAAGAAGGTAAAAAATGGCATTGCGAAGGCATGATTATCTTTTACTCTTTAAGCGAAGAAAAAAAATTCGCCGTTGTTGCTAGTAAAAAAGTTGGAAAAGCTGTTATAAGAAATAGAGCCAAAAGGCTCTTAAGATCAGCTTTTTTTCAGGTTAAAAATCAAGTTGAAAACGGAAAATACATACTTGTAGCCAAAACGAGTATCACTGAAATTCCTTTTTTAAAATTAGAAAAAAACTTGAAATGGGGTTTGAAAAAAATAGGATGCATAAAATAGTTTGTCTAAAATTTATCAGATTTTATCAACTCTTTATCAGTCCTTTTAAACCACAATGCTGTAGATATTACCCAAGTTGCTCTGAGTATGCCTTATGGCAATTTAAAAAAAATAATATTTTTAAAGCATTTGGTGCAGTTTTTTTAAGAATTTTAAAATGCAATCCGTTTTTTAAAGGTGGTATTGATTATCCTAAAATACGCAAGAATAATCTAAACTCAGGTATATGTTTTAAACCTAGTTTTAATGCTTTAAAACAACTCAATTATCTTTATATCCCTTGCAACGATAATCAATTTTTTTTAATTAAGATTATATTTCCAAAGGACAATCCGTGTCAGAAAATTTATCTCAACAAAAACGCATATTAATTGCTGTTGTATTATCATTTTTATTTTTTGTAGTTTATGATTATTTTTTTATACCCAAAGCTCCACAAACTGAGCAAAATATCACTCAAATAGAACAAAACAACTCAGCTCCACAAAGCACTACAAGTACTAACTCTCAAGCTCCAAAAACAGAACTTAGCGTTAATCAAAAAGAAGAAATAGCAGTTGTTAAAAGTGAACATTTTGAAGCACATATTGACTCTTTAGGTAGGATAGCTAAATTTTATCTAAGTGATGAAAAATACAAAGATGAAAATGGCAAAAGTATTAATCTAGTAGATACTTCTTTATCACCTTTACCATTAGAAATAAGATTTAGCGATGCAAAAATCAATCAAGAGGCATTTAATACACCATATACCACAAGTCAAAAAACTATCAATGTCAGCGATGAAAACACAACCTTGATCCTTACTCAAAATTTAAATGATTTAGTAGTAACCAAAAAAATCACTTTCCATAAATATGGAAACTATGATTTAGAGGTTAATCTAAGCAAAGACGCAGCTTATTTTATCACACCAGGTTATCGTCCAAATATAGCAGTTGATAGCTATACAGTACATGGGGTTTTGATCTTAGATAAAGATGATAAAATCACAATGTTAGAAGATGGCGATGTAGAAAATGATGAAAGTTTTTCTAATGTAACCCTTATGGCGGCTTCAGATCGCTATTATAGTGTTTTCTTTTATAATTTTGAAAAACCTTTAAATGCAGTAGTTACTAAAGATAATCACGAAAATTCTATCGTTTTTGCAAGTGCGACAAATACTTTTAAGGCAAGCGGTTATGTTGGCTCAAAAGAGCATGAAATTTTAAGAAGCATTCATGCGGATTTAGATGATGTTGTGGAATATGGTTGGTTTACTTTTATAGCTAAGCCTATGTTTGAATTTTTAAATTTCTTACATGGCTACATGGGCAACTGGGGTTGGGCTATTGTAGTGATGACTTTAATTGTGCGCATTATTCTTTTCCCACTTACTTACAAATCAATGATTTCTATGAATAAACTCAAAGATTTAGCGCCTAAAATGAAAGAAATCAGAGAACGTTATAAAGGCGATCCGCAAAAGATGAATTTGCACATGATGGAACTTTATAAAAAACATGGTGCAAATCCTATGAGCGGATGTTTACCAATACTCATTCAAATTCCAATTTTCTTTGCAATTTATAGAGTTTTACTAAATGCTATAGAGCTAAAAGCTGCACCATGGGCTTTTTGGATTACAGATTTATCTGTGATGGATCCATGGTTTATCTTACCTATATTTATGGGTCTAACTATGTTTATCCAGCAACTTATCACACCAATGGCTATACAAGATCCTATGCAAGAAAAGATTATGAAATTTTTACCATTAATTTTCACTTTCTTCTTCTTAACCTTCCCAGCAGGTTTAACTTTATATTGGTGTGTAAATAATATATGCTCACTTATTCAACAAGTGATTGTAAATAAACTTTTCAAAAACCACAAAAAAGAGGAAATAGCTAAACATGAACATAGAAGCTAAAGACTTACAAACTGCACTCATAGAAGCCTCAAAACAACTTGAGTGCTCTGTGATTGATCTAGAATATGAAGTTATTCAACATGCTAAAGCAGGATTTTTTGGTTTGTTTAGAAAAAATGCTATTATTTGTATTAAAGGACACAAAAAAACCAAAAAACCTCATCAAGAAAAAGCTAAAAAAAATCAAAACGAGAATTTTAGCAAACATTCACAAAAAAATCTTGAAAAAAATGAACACTACAAAGAACACAGAGAAAGTTTTCAAAAACCACTTGAAGCCAATGCTCCAACGAAAGAACATTATAAAGTAAAAAATGATGCTATTTTTGATTCATTTCATAAAGAATCACCAGAAGAAAAAAATATCGCTTCTTATATTGATGAGATAAAAATTTCACTAGAAAATTTACTGGCAACTTTTGATTTTGATATCAAGGTTATACAAGTTAGTGTTTGGGACGAAAATTGTGTATTGATAAAACTTGATGGAGAAGATGCAGCTTTACTTATAGGCAAAGAAGCCCATAGATATAAGGCTTTTTCATATTTACTTTATAACTGGCTTAGCGCTAAATATAAAATTCAGCCAAGACTAGAAATCGCTCAATTTTTAGAAAATCAAACCCAAGCTATAGAAAATTATTTAAAAATTCTTATAGAAAAAGTAGAGAGTACAGGAAGAGTCCAAACAAAGCCTTTAGATGGAATTTGGCTAAAACTTGCATTAGAAAAATTAAGAGAACGTTTTCCTGATAAATATGTAGCTATTAAACAAAATGACGATCAAAGATACATCGTTGTAAATGATTTTTTGAAGAAAAATGAATGAATGACACTATAGCTGCTATAGCCACAGCCCATGGAGTGGGCTCTATAAGTATCATTAGAGTAAGTGGGAAGAAAGCTTTAGAGCTTGCATTGAAAATTACCCACAAAAAAGAATTAACGCCCCGCTATGCACACTTGTGCAAACTTTATAAAAACAACAATGACTTCTTAGATGAAGCTTTAGTGATTTATTTTAAAGCACCCTACTCTTTTACAGGAGAAGATATAGTAGAATTTCAACTTCATGGGGGTTTTTCTTTGAGTGAAATTTTACTTGATGAGCTTATTTTAGCAGGAGCGCGTCTTGCTAGCCCTGGAGAATTTAGCAAAAGAGCTTGTTTAAATGGCAAAATGGATCTTTTAAAAGCTTTAAGTATACAAGATGTCATCATGTCAAAATCAACAAGTGCTGCAAATATCATAGCAAAAAACATTAAAGGTGATTTAAGTAAATTTTTAAATACCATTAGAATGGATCTTGTTCAAACCCTTGCTTTTGTAGAAACTAGTATTGATTATGCAGATGATGACTTACCACAAGATTTACTTGATCAAATCATTACCATGTGTGAAAAAAATTCAAAACTTTTACGCGATATAGTAGATATTTCTTTAAGTAAAAAAGGACTTATAGAAGGCTTTAAAGTTGCTATTATCGGTAAGCCAAATGCAGGAAAAAGCTCCTTATTAAATTCACTTTTAGCTTTTGATAGAGCTATTGTTTCGAATATTGCAGGCACCACAAGAGATCGTATCGAAGAAAGTTTAAAAATAGGTTCACATTTAATCAAAATCATCGACACAGCAGGTATAAGAAATGCAGATGATGAGATAGAAAAAATCGGAGTTAACTTAAGCTATGAAAGTATTAAAGAAGCAGATATTATCATAGCTGTTTTTGATGGATCTAAAGAATTTGAAGAAGAAGATGAGCGTATTTTACAAGCTTTAAAAGATTGTGATAAAAAAATCATTTATGTTTTAAACAAAAGTGATCTAGCCACCAAATTTAAACATGAAATTAGCACTTCTTGTATACGCATTTGCGCCCAAGAAAACACCCAAGCCATTAAGGAAAGTTTAAATGAATACTTAAATACTTTAGATGGTGATGGAATGCTAATTAGCAATACCTTAATACTCAATGCTTGTAAAAATGCTAGCGAAGCTATTTTGCGTGCAAGAGATTTATTAAAAGAAAGTTCTTTAGAGCTTTTTGCTTTTGAATTAAATTTAGCCATAGGAGAGATAGCTCAATTTACAAAAGATTTTGAAAGAGATGAAATTTTAGATGCTATGTTTAGTAATTTTTGTTTAGGAAAATAAAAAGGAGAGAAAATGGATAAAGAAATTATAAAACAACACAAAATTAGCGACGAGGAATATCAAGAAATTTTAAATATATTAGGTAGAGAACCTAATTTGCTAGAGCTTGGAGTTATTTCTGCTATGTGGAGTGAGCATTGCTCATATAAATCAAGCAAAAAATACCTTAATGGCTTTCCGACCAAAGCTCCTTGGGTGATCCAAGGTCCTGGCGAAAACGCTGGAGTAATAGATATAGGCAAAGGAATGGCAGCTGTATTTAAAGTAGAAAGTCATAATCACCCAAGCTTTATAGAGCCATTTGCAGGTGCAGCAACAGGTGTGGGTGGAATTTTACGCGATGTTTTTACCATGGGCGCAAGAGTTGTTGCAGGTATGAATTCTTTAAAATTTGGTAATATCCATGATGAAAAAATAGGCAAACATCAAAAATATTTAGTTAAAGGTGTAGTAAGTGGAATTTCACACTATGGTAATTGCATGGGTGTACCTACCATAGGTGGAGAATGTGCTTTTGATGAGTGCTTTAACGGAAATATCTTAGTTAATGCTTTTGCACTTGGAACTTGCAAAATCGAAGATATTTTTTATGCAAAAGCTGAAGGTATAGGCAATCCTGTAATTTATGTGGGTTCAAAAACTGGTCGCGACGGGCTTGGCGGAGCTGTAATGGCAAGTGATAGCTTTAATGAATCTAGTAAAAGCTTAAGACCAACCGTGCAAATTGGCGATCCATTTGCTGAAAAATTGTTAATGGAAGCTTGTTTAGAACTTTTCAAAACTGATTATATAGTTGGAATTCAAGATATGGGTGCAGCAGGACTTACTTCAAGCTCTTTTGAAATGGCAGGACGCAGTGGTAGCGGTATGAAACTTTATCTTGACAAAACCCCTATGAGAGAAGAAGGTATGACTCCTTATGAGTTAATGCTAAGTGAATCTCAAGAAAGAATGCTAATTTGTGCCAAAAAAGGCTATGAAGAAAAAGTTATTGAAATTTTTAACAAATGGGGGCTTGATGCAGCTATTATAGGTGAAGTTACCGATACTGGCAAAATGGAACTATTTTGGCATGATGAATTAGTTGGCTTAATCCCTATTGAACCGCTAAGTGAAAAAGCACCTATACTTGATAGACCTGTGGCTAAACCAAAATACTTAGATGAGATAAAAAACTATCAATTTAAGCTCAACATTCCTACCCAAGAAGCATTTGAAAAACTCCTTGCAGATGAAAATGTTAGCAATAAAGCTTATATTTATGAGCAATTTGACTCAAGCGTACAAACTAATACTTTAAAAAGCAATGGAGCTTTAGGAGCCAATAGCATTAGAATCAAAGAAAACAATTGCTTACTTTCTATGGCCATTGAGTGTAACTCAAGATTAAACTATGTAAATCCAAAAATCGGCGCAGCAGCAGCTGTTGCAAGTGCAGGAAGAAAAATAGCATGCTCAGGAGCTAGACCTTTAGCAATTAGCGATTGTTTAAATTATGGTAACCCACAAAACCCCGAAGTAATGTGGCAATTTGCCCAAGGTTGTGAAGGTATTAAACTCGCTTGTAAAGAACTCAATACACCTGTAGTAAGCGGAAATGTTTCTTTATATAATGAAACCGATGGAGTAAGTATTTTTCCAAGTCCAACCATAGCTTGTGTTGGAGTAAATGAAAAAGCAGAAAATGTTTTAAAATCATATTTTAGTAAAGATACTAGCGCTATTTATCTACTTGGAGAAAGCAAAGGTAATTTTGGAGGATCTTTAATTGCTAAAGTGCTAGATCAAAAAGTAGCAGGAGAGCTTGAAGATATAGATTTTAACGCAGAATTAAAACTATGGGATTTCCTATTAAAAGCAAACGAAGCAAAATTACTTGATTGTGCTAATAGCATAGGTATAGGTGGTCTTGCTATTACCTTAGCTAAAATGAGTGCAAAGGCAAATTTAGGTATTGAAATAAAAACTAATTTTGAAGATAAGAGTTTTATTTTCGAAGAAAGTCCAACAAGAGTTATAGTTGGTGTTAAAAATGAAGAAAAATTTATCAAATTTGCAAATGAAATGGGAATTAAATTTACAAAACTTGGAAATTTAACTGAAAAAGATTTCATTTTAGATGATATTAAGATATCTTTAGCAAAACTACAAACAATTTATTTTGATAAATTTAATGAGTATTTAGGATAAAAATGCTTTTTGTTTTACTCGTATTGGCAATTTTGGCATTTTATTGGTATTATAAAACATGGGGTAAAGATGATCTTTTAGACTCTTTTAAAAAAGGAGCTAAAAGTTTCTCTCAAGGTTTTAAACAAGGCTATCACGAAGAAAGAATTGATGGATTTAAAAGAAGATTAAACTACTATGTTATAGCACTTTTAGCAAAAATAGCAAAAAGTGATGGCAGAGTTAGTGAAAATGAAGCTAATATGATCTCACAAATTCTTGATTACAATGCTAAAGATTCAAGAGAAAGAGAATTTTTAAAACAAAGTTTTAATGAACACAAAAACACCTTAAATGACACCCATGAAGTAGCCAAAGAACTCATCAAGGAAGTACCTTTACCTCAACAAGAAAGAATTAATATATTAAATGTTTTGGTCGCAATGGCCTTGATTGATGGAGAACTTAACAGCACTAAAAAAGATGTATTAAAAGCCATTGTCAAAGCATTTAATCTTGATGTAAATATACTTGAGAGACTTCTAAATTCTATGCAAACTCAAAAGGTAGGTATGAATTTGCAAAAAGCATGCGAGGTCTTAGGTGTAAGCGAAAATGTAAATTTACAAGAGCTTAAAAAACGCTATAGAGAACTTGCTAAAAAATATCATCCTGATATTTTAAACGCAAACAACAGCGATGAAGCAAAAATAAAAGAAGGTGTAAAAAAATTTCAAGAAGTTAATGAATCTTATGAATTTTTAAAACAATATATAGAAAGGAAAAATCAATGAAAGCACTAATTAGTGTCAGTGATAAAGAAGGAGTAGTAGAATTTGCTAGTGAGCTTGCAAAATTAGGTTTCGAGCTTTTATCTACTGGAGGCACTTATAAGCTTTTAAAAGAAAACAACCTGCAAGTACAAGAAGTTAGTGATTTTACTCAAAGTCCTGAAATGTTTGAAGGGCGTGTAAAAACCTTACACCCAAAAATTCATGGCGGAATTTTATACAAAAGAGAAGATGAAAGCCACCAAAAGCAAGCTAAAGAGCATAATATAGAAAGCATAGACTTACTTTGTGTGAATTTATATCCTTTCAAAAAAACTACAATTTTAACCCAAGATTTTGATGAGATTGTAGAAAATATCGACATTGGTGGTCCTGCTATGATACGCAGTGGCGCAAAAAACTTTAAAAATGTCATTGTAGTTTGTGATATTTTAGATTATGATAAAATCATACAAGCTTTAAAAGATAATACTTTAGATCTTGATTTTAGAAGAGCTTTGATGATCAAAGCTTATGAGCATACAGCAAATTATGATGCTTATATAGCAAATTATATGAACGAGCGTTTTAATGGTGGTTTTGGAGCAAGTAAATTTATTGTAGGTCAAAAAGTGTTTGACACAAGATATGGAGAAAATCCTCACCAAAAAGGTGCTTTATATGAATTTGATGATTTTTTCACACACAATTTTACAACCTTAAAAGGCGAGACAAGTTTTAACAATCTAACCGATATTAACGCAGCTTTAAATTTAGCAAGTGCTTTTGATAAAGCTCCAGCAGTAGCCATTGTAAAACATGCAAATGCTTGTGGTTTTGCTATAAAAGAAAACTTACTCCAAAGCTATATCCATGCGCTTAAATGCGATACCTTGAGTGCTTATGGAGGAGTTGTAGCTATCAATGGAACCTTAGACAAAGAATTAGCGCAAAAAATCAATGAAATTTATATAGAAGTAATCATTGCAGCAAATGTAGATGATAATGCTTTGGAAGTTTTTAAAGATAAAAAACGTATTAAAATCTTTACACAAAAAGCGCCATTTTTAACTAGAGCTTATGATAAATATGATTTTAAACATATAGATGGTGGTTTTGTATATCAAGATAGCGATGAAGTTAGAGAAGATGAATTAAAAAATGCAGTATTAAAAAGCGAAAGAAAAGCTAATGAACAAGAATTAAAAGATCTTGAAATAGCTATGAAAATTGCTGCATTTACCAAATCAAATAACGTAGTTTATGTAAAAAATGGAGCTATGGTAGCCATTGGTATGGGCATGACAAGTCGTATCGATGCAGCTAAAGCAGCTATTAATAAAGCTAAGGAAATGGGGCTTGATTTAAATGGTTGTGTTTTAGCAAGCGAGGCTTTCTTTCCATTTAGAGATAGCATAGATGAGGCTAGTAAAATAGGTGTAAAGGCCATTATCGAACCAGGTGGAAGCATAAGAGATGAGGATATCATCCAAGCTGCCAATGAATATGGTATTGCATTATATTTTAGCGGTGTAAGACACTTTTTACATTAATACAAGGAGCTTCAAATGTTTAAAAGCATAGGTGCGAAGATATCTTTAGCAATGATTTCTACATTGCTAATTAGTTTTATTATCATGCAAATTATCTTACAAAAAGATTCTCAGCAAACGACCGATAGAATCAGCCGTGCACATTTAGATACCTTAAGCACTTCTGTTTTTCAAACATTAAGAATGGCGATGAATTTGGGTGATCCTGCCATTATAGAACAAGCTATAAAAGAAGCAGGCGAGATAGAAGGTATAAAAGATATTAAAATTTATCCTTCCAAAAGCACCGTTGAGCTTTTTGAAATGCAAAAATATACAAAAAGCGATGAAAGTATCATCAACGAACAATTTAACAAGCCGCAAATACAAGCTGTTGAAATCAATAACAATCAAGGACATTATCTAAGACTTATACGCCCATTAATCGCTAATGAAAGTTGCTTAGCTTGTCATGCTAATGCTAAAGAAGGTGATGTTTTGGGTGTTATGGATATGTATAATGATTTAAAACATGTAGATGATGATTTGGCAAACTCAGCTAGAACTTATATTGTTATTTTTAGCATAGCTTTGCTTTTTACTGTTTTTGCTGTGCTTTATATTTTAAAAATAGTTGTGGGTAATCCTGTTTTAGATCTTTTAAAACACGCTAAAGAATTAGCTAGCGGCGATGGAGATTTACGCGCAAGAATCAACATAAAAAGCACTGATGAAATAGGCAAAGCTTGCACCTACATCAACCAATTTATTGAAAAAATTCAAAATGCAGTGATTTCTACTAATGAAAATTCTCAAATGGTAGATAAACAATCTAAGCTTTTAAATACCAATGCACTTGATCTAGCAAATAGAACAAAAGAAGGTCACACAAAAACTGATGAATCTTATCATTTAAGTGAGCAAATTCATACAGAGTTGCAAGATCTTGCTGAGCTTTCAAACAATGCAAATAAAGCCAATACAAAATCTTTTGAAGTTTTAAACACCATGCTTGATTCATTAAATCAGGTAGTAGATAAAGTAAGAGTTGTTGCAGAAAATGAAGATGTTTTATCTCAAAAAGTTGAAGTTATGGAAAAACAAGCAGAAGAGATCAAAAAGGCTTCTGACATGATGGGAGAAATTGCTGATAAAACCAATCTTTTATCATTAAATGCAGGTATTGAAGCAGCACGTGCTGGAGAATTTGGTCGTGGTTTTTCAGTTATCGCTGAAGATGTAAGAAATCTTGCTCAAAGCTCAGAAGAATTTTTAAAAAATATTGCTATTGTCACCAAGCAATTAGTAGATAGTATTAATGAAGTTTCTAAAGAATTAAAACACAATGCTAAAGAAATTAATTCTTTAAACCAAGATGCAAAAGATCTTGTAGAAGGGACCAATGAAGTAAAAGTTTGCAATGAAAACGCAAGAGACTTAGCAAATGCTTGTATGCAAAAAATCTCAAGCACACAAGAAACTTTACAATCTTTACTTGATAAAATGCAAGAAACGGTAAAATTAAGCGATAAAAATGAAGAAATTTCAAAAATTTTGCTTGATGTTGCTCATGAGTTAAATGTAGTTTGTCAAAATTTAGAAGATGAATTAAAACATTTTCATGTATAAGGAGAATAAAAATGAGAAAAATAATCACATTAAGCATAGCAAGTTTAGCTGTTTTTAGTGGGTGTTCTGTGGCAAATTTAAGTGTTGATGATTTACAAAATAAAGAATTTACCATAAGTTCTTATGAAGCAAATGGAAAAAGCTACGAACTTCCTCAAAATACAAAAACAAGTATTAGTTTTGACAATAAAGACAAAAGGCTTTTTGGAACAGCAGGATGTAATAGATTTTTTGGAAATTATAAAGATCAAGGAAGCAGCATAAAAATAGAAGACAATCTTGCTTCAACAAAAATGCTTTGTGATCAAGAATCTATGAAATTTGAAGACAATTTCCTAAGATACTTTAATGGAGAATTTAAAATCATTAACGATGATGATGGAATTGTTTTAGAAAATAAAAAAATGAAAGTTTATTTAAAATAAGCCTTAAGGCTTATTTTAAATGCTCTAATATATCCTCGCAAACCTTTCTAGGTTCTTTTGCTTTATAAATAGGTCTTCCAACCACAATAAAATCTGACAAATTATCCTTAGCACACTCTATATCAGCTACTCTTTTTTGATCATCTGAATTTTCTTTAAACGGACGAATTCCAGGCGTTAATGTAATAAATTTTGTACTTGTATTTTCTTTTATCAGCAAGCTTTCATATACTGAGCAAACCATACCATCAAGACCACTTTCATAACTAATTTTAGAAAAATCTTTAACAGCTTGTTTAATATCTTGTTTATACACACTAAAAAATTCTTGCTCATCAAAGCTAGTTAAAGCAGATACGGCAAGCACTAAAGGTCTTTTGCTTAAAGCATTTAAGCGCTCCATAATCATACACATAGCACTTTTACCTGCACTTGCATGGATATTAAACATATCTACATCAAGCTTAGCAAGTTCTTCACAAGCATCTGCCATAGTATTTGGTATATCATAAAGCTTTAAATCTAAAAAGATTTTAAAATTATCCACTTTTTTAATCGCTTCTAAAAGCTTTACTCCATCTCTTAAATACGATCTAAGCCCTATTTTAACCCAAAGATCTAAACCTTTTAATTCCTTGGCTAATTTTATACACTCATCATAGCTTGCCACATCAAAAGCCACACAAAGTTTCATTGCTTTTCCTTGTTGATTTTATCCAACACCCCGTTGATAAATTTAGGAGCATTATCTCCTGCCATTTCTTTTGCAAGCTCTATGGCTTCGTTGATAATAATCGCTTTTTGTGTAGAAGTAAATAAAATCTCATAAGCACCCAAACGCAAAATAGCCTTTTCTATACTAGCTACTCCATCTAACTTATGCTCTTTTAAACACTCATTAATTTTCTCATCAAGCAAAGTAAGTTGCTCATTAATGCCATTATACAAATCTAGAGTGAATTTTCTTTGGTCATTGCGAATTTTTTTCTCATCTAAAAATTCATTAATAAAATCTTTATTTTCTTGATTTAGCTGTGCTGCATAAAGCAAAGAAACAATACTTTGTCTTACTTGGTGTCTAGTAGCCATTTTAAGCCTTAATTTTTTGGATTAAATTAAGCATTTCAACCACAGTAAGCATAGCTTCAAAACCTTTATTGCCTGCTTTACTACCTGCTCTTTCTATGGCTTGCTCTAAAGTATCAGTTGTTAAAACTCCAAAGCTTACAGGCACATTAGCTCCAAGCCCCACACTCGCTATACCTTTAGTAGTTTCAGCTGCTACATAATCAAAATGTGGCGTACTTCCACGAATTACCGCTCCAACACAACAAATTCCATCAAATTTTTTACTCTCACAAGCTTGTTTTAATGCAAAAGGAATTTCAAAAGCACCTGGCACTAAAATAAGACTTAAGTTCTCTTCCTTACCCCCATGTCTTAAAAAAGCATCTTTAGCACCTTCAACTAAACGATCTGTGATAATATGATTAAATCTTGCATTAATAATTGCAATTTTCTCATCACCTTTTAAACTTAAATTTCCCTCTATTATCTTCATATTTTTCCTTTTTTAAATGATTTCTTGAATTTTTAAAAGTGTATTTACGCAGTTTTTAAGTCTTGAAAGATCAAGCATATTTGGTCCATCACATAAAGCCTTACAAGGATCAATGTGTGTTTCAAAGAAAAATCCATCTACACCCACACTAGCAGCAGCTCTTGCTAAAGGCTCTACAAATTCACTTTTGCCTCCACTACTTCCACCATTTGCTCCTGGCATTTGCACACTATGAGTAGCATCAAAAACAACCGGAGCATATTTTCTCATGATAACCAAACTTCTCATATCTACAACTAAATTTCCATAACCAAAACTCGAACCTCTCTCAGCTACAAAAACCCCATTTTCTTTGGCTATTTCAAAACCTTCTTTGTTAATGCCTCTAGTTTGTAAAATTTTAGCTACGCTGTATTTAATGTCTTCAGGGTTTAAAAATTGCCCCTTTTTTACATTTACCTTAGCTTTTGTTTTAGCAGCAGCCACCAATAAATCAGTTTGCCTGCATAAAAAGGCTGGAATTTGTAAAACATCTACAACCTCAGCCGCAATACTTGCTTGAGAACTCTCATGAATATCAGTTAAAATTTGCATGCCAAATTTATCTTTCACTTTTTGCAAAATTTCCAAGCCTTTTTCAATGCCTGGCCCTCTAAAACTATTAATACTAGTTCTGTTTGCTTTATCAAAACTTGATTTAAAATAAAAATCAATTCTATCATCTTTTAAAAAGCATTCAAGCTCTTGTGCAACCTTAAAAACAAGCTCTTCATTTTCTATCACACAAGGCCCTGCTATTAGTATCATTTTTTTCATCATTTTTTCCTTGTTTTTTATTATTTTACTTTATTTTTATTATTTTCTTCAAGAGGAAAAACAAAATTTAAAATAATAGCTGTAATCCCACCTGCTGCAATCCCTGAAGAAAATAAAGTTTTAAACCACATTGGCATAAATTCTAAAATATCAGGATTATTAGAAACTCCAAGTCCTATACCCAAACTCATAGCTATGATGATAATAGAACGACGGTTTAAATTTTCTTTAGAGATAATCCTAACCCCCGTTGCAGCTATAGTACCAAACATCACTAAAGTTGCCCCACCTAAAATAGGTTCTGGAATTTGCAAAGTAATATCAGCCACAATAGGAAATAAACCCAAAATCATCAACATAAAAGCTACAATAAACCCTACATAGCGACTTGCAACACCTGTTAAAGCTATGACACCATTATTTTGCCCAAAACATGAGTTTGGAAAAGTATTAAAAAAGGCCGAAACAAAAGAATTAAAACCATTTGCCAAAACTCCACCTTTTAATCTTTTTGCATAAAGTTCACCTTTAACCGGCTGATTTGAAACTTCACTAGTAGCGCTAATATCACCAATTGTTTCTAAAGAAGTTACCATAAAAACCAAAATCAAAGGTAAAATGAGATTATAATCAATACTCAAACCATAGTGCAAAGGATCAGGTAAAAACATTAAAGGTAAATTTTCATTAAAATTAAAGCTAAAATTTTCAAAAGTCATAGCCACTAAAAGCCCTATTATCATAGCTATAAATAAAGAAGAAATTCTTATATAGGCATTGTCAAAACGATTTAATATAATAATACTTAAAATCACAACTCCGGCTAATAATAAATTTTGCAAAGAACCAAACTCACCACTTGCCTTAGCCGCAAATCCACCTCCTGCACTCACAAGACCAACATTAATCAAACTAAGACCTATAATCATCACTACTATACCTGAAACCAAAGGCGAAATCACTCTTCTAATAAAAGGTAAAATTTGAGAAATAATCATTTCAGTGGTAGAACAAAGCATTAAAGTGCCAAAAATAGCCCCAAGCATTGCTTCTTGTGATAAACCATTATTTTTTAAAACAAGCCCACCTAGTATAATAGGCGCAACAAAGTTAAAACTAGTCCCTTGAATAGATAAAAGTCCACTCCCTATAGGACCCCAAGTTTTAATCTGTAAAAGCGAAGCAACACCTGAAGCAAAAAGTGACATGCATATAATTCTAGCTGTATTAGTATCATCTATTCCAAGACCCTTACAAATCAATAAAGCAGGTGTAATCACAGCCACAAACATAGCCATTAAATGCACCAAAGCAGCAAAAAAAGCTTTAGCAAAAGGCGGTTTATCTTCTAAACCATAAATTAAATCTGTTTTATTTTCCATTTTTATTTCCTTTTGTTTGCTTACTAACCAAAATAATTCCTCCTATAATAATGCTAAAAATTCCTATAAAAACCATCAAACTAGGAAATTCATCTCCTAATAATATGCCCAAAAATAAAGTAAAAACTACATCTATATAACTAACCCCAGCAACAACTCCCGCCTTTTTTGCCACCCCATAAGCTTTGGTAACATGAATTTGATACATTGCTCCAAAAACACCCATTAAAATAATAAAAATCCAAGCTTTAAAACTAGGCATAACAAAAGGAGCAATTAAAAAATCAAGTTCTTTTATTTCATAAAAAGAACCTATAATCATAGACATTAAAGGCATTAAAGTACCAATTAAAACAAAAGATAAAGCTATAAAAGGTGCTGGATATGATTTTCTAAGCTCTCTTACACTAGTTAGCGCCAAGGCTGCACAAAAACCACTTAAAATTCCCAAAATGCTATTTTTTAAATCAAAACCTGAGTGCATAGCACTATCTGCGAAAGGCTGACAAATTAATAATACTCCTATAAAAGCAATCAAAATCCCAAAACAAGCTTTTAATCCCAAGCTTTCTTTAAAAAATAAAAAAGCAATTAAAGCTATAAAAATTGGTGCTGTTTTTTGAAAAGCAAAAGCTCCACCTAAAGAAATATTAGAAACATTATAAAAGAAAAGATATAAGGCAATCGTTCCTATAACACCTCTAAAAATAAGCAAACCCAAACGACCGCCGCTTTTATGAAAATTTAATTTTGAAAGCGCATAAAGCATAAAAGCTGTGCCTATGATATTTCTAAAAAACATAATTTCAATCGATGATAATTCTTCACTAAGAATTTTTGCACAAGCACCTACAAGTGCAAATTCTATGGAAGCAATAATCATAAAATATATACCTAAATTTTTTTTAACTATTCTTAACATATAAATTCCATATAAAAATTCCCGTTATTTTAGTCTTTTTTGCTTAATTTTAAGGCAATTTTTATATAATCACAAATAAAAATTTAAAAATGAGTATTAATGCAAAGTATTATTTTAATAGGAAAACCAAATGTTGGCAAATCAAGTCTTTTTAATAGACTTGCAAGAAAGCGCATAGCTATCACCAGTGACATAAGTGGGACTACAAGAGATACTAACAAAATAGAAGTGGAAATTGATGGTAAAAGAGCCTTATTAATAGATAGTGGTGGACTTGATGAAAGCAATGAGCTTTTTAAAAATGTCAAAGCAAATTCACTAAAAGCTGCTAAAAATAGTGATATTATCTTTTATATGGTGGATGGAAAATTTCTGCCCGATGATGAAGATAAAGCTTTTTTTTATGAAATGAAAAAACTCAACAAACCCATAGCCTTAGTAATCAATAAAGTCGATAATAAAAAGGATGAAGAAAGATCTTGGGAATTTTCTAATTTTGGCGTGAAAGAAGTTTTTAATATCTCTGTTACACATAATATAGGCATTGATGAGCTTTGCATGTGGGCTGGTAAGTTTTTAAATGAAAGTTTTTTAAATGCAGATGAAGAAGAAGACTTTGAAAGCTATTTAGAAAATTTTGATGAAAATAGCGGAGATTTTAAGCTAAAAACTATCAATGAAAACCATATTAAAGTAGGAATTATCGGTAGGGTAAATGTAGGAAAATCAAGTCTTTTAAATGCTTTGGTCAAAGAAGAACGTAGCGTGGTAAGCGATATAGCAGGCACTACGATTGATCCTGTTAATGAAAGCATTATGCATAAAGATAAAATCATTGAGTTTGTAGATACTGCAGGGATTAGAAAACGTGGTAAAATACAAGGCTTAGAGCGTTATGCGCTAAATAGAACCGAATATGCCCTAGCTAATGCTCAAATTGCACTTTTAGTGCTTGATGCAGCCGAAGGCTTTAACGAACTTGATGAGCGTATTGCAGGACTTGCTGCCAAGCATTGTCTAGGTGTGATTATTGTGCTTAATAAATGGGATAAAAGCGAGCTTGATTTTGATAAAACTTTAAAAGAATTAAAACTAGATCGTTTTAAATTTCTAGCTTATGCACCCGTTGTAAGCGTATCAGCTTTAAGCGGAAAAAGAGTGCATGTACTTTTAGATAAAATTTTAGAAGTTTTTGCCAATTTTACACAAAAAATTCCAACTGCAAAATTAAATGCCTTGGTAGAAGAAGCCACAAGAGCCCACCCATTGCCTCATGATTATGGAAAACTAGTTAAGATATACTATGCTGTGCAGTATGACTTAGCACCTCCAAAAATAGCTCTAATCATGAATCGACCTAAAGCTTTGCATTTTAGCTATAAGCGCTATTTGCAAAATCAAATTAGAAAACAATTTAATTTTGAAGGTGTTCCTTTGATTTTAGCTTCAAGAAAAAAAGGTAGCAAAGATGAGCAAGAAGGATAATCTCCTTTTTGTAGGCTTTATGGGTTGTGGTAAAACAACCATAGCAAGAGCTTATGCTAAAAAATATAATAAAATATTTTTAGATACGGATAGCTTAATCAAAGAAAAATTTAATCTTAAAATTGATGAAATTTTTAAAACATATGGTGAAAAAAAATTCCGTAAAGAAGAGAAAAAACTTGTTTCTTTTTTAACTTGTGTGCAAGATTGTTCTATTGCAAGTGGTGGTGGTTTCATAGAACAAAAAAAACTAAAAGACATTGGGACAATTATATATTTAAAAGCAAGCTTTGATTATCTTTTACAAAGATTAAGCAAGGAAGAATTAGCCACTAGGCCTTTACTTGCAAATATAAATAATGCCAAAATTCTTTTTAATCAAAGGGCAAAAAAATATGAAAAAAAAGCAGATATTATAATTAACATTGAAAACAAAAGTATTAAAGAACTTATCAAAGAGATTAAAAAAGAGGTAAAATGAGAGTTATTACAGGATTGCAACCAAGTGGAGATTTACATATAGGCAATTATTTTGGCTCAATCAAACAAATGCTAAATATGCAAGAAGAAAATCAAATGTATATGTTTATAGCAAATTACCATGCTATGACTTCAAGTTTTGATGGTGAAAAACTCAGACAAAATTCACTCAGAGCTGCAGCAGCTTTTTTGAGTTTAGGGATTGATCCGCAAAAAAGCGTGTTTTGGTTGCAAAGTGATGTAAAAGAAGTAATGGAACTTTATTGGATTCTTTCTCAATTTACCCCAATGGGACTTTTAGAAAGAGCGCATAGCTATAAAGATAAAATCGCCAAAGGTTTAAATGCCAACCATGGACTTTTTTCTTACCCTGTTTTAATGGCTGCAGATATTTTGCTTTTTAATGCTCAAATAGTTCCTGTAGGCAAAGATCAAATTCAACACGTTGAAATAGCAAGAGACATAGCCTTAAAAGTAAATAATGAATGGGGTGAAATTTTCACTCTACCTCAAGCTAAGGTTAATGATGAAGTTGCGGTAGTACCTGGCACTGATGGAGCCAAAATGAGTAAATCTTATCAAAATACAATCGATATTTTTAATACACCAAAAGCTATTAAAAAACAAATTTCTTCCATTGTTACAGATAGTACAGCTTTAGAAGATCCAAAAGATTGGCAAAATTGCAATATATTTAAAATCGCAAAATTATTTTTAGACAAAACAGAGCAAGAAGCTTTAAAAAGCCGTTATGAAAAAGGTGGCGAAGGTTATGGGCATTTTAAAATGTATTTAAATGAAATCATTAGTGAGTATTTTGCCTCAGCCAAGGACGAATATGAAAAATTATTAGCTAATCCTTCAAAAATTGAGGAAATTTTAGAATTTGGTGCAAGTAAAGCAAAAAAACAAGCCCAAGAAACAATGGAAAAAATTTATGCTAAAATAGGACTATAAAAGGAGTTAGAATGTTAGATTTAAAACTTTTACGAAATAATTTCGATGAAATTGCACAAAAATTAAAAGCTAAAAAAGTGGATGAAAATTTACTCAAAGAATTGAGTGATTTATTTATAAATTTAAAAAAAGAAAAAGCACTTTTAGAAGAATTTCAAGCTTTCCAAAACAAATTTAGCAAAGAACTTGCAACAGCACAAGATAAAGAAAGCTTAAAAGCACAACTAAGTCAAAATAAAGAAAAAATTAATACTCAATCAAAAATCGTTAATGAATTAGAAGAAAAACTGGAGCAAATTGCTCTAGCAGTACCAAATACCCCTGATGATTGTGTGCCTTTTGGGGAAGATGAGGATGAGAATGTAGAATTAAAAAAAGTTCTTACCCCACCTAGTTTTGATTTTGAAATTAAAGAACATCATGATTTAGGAGAAAAATTAAATTGGCTTGATTTTACAAGAGGAGTTAAAATCTCGCAAAGTCGCTTTTGTGTACTTAAAAATGAAGGAGCTTTACTAAGTAGAGCCTTAGTAAATTATATGATAGATTTTAATAGAAGTAGAGGTTTTGAGTTAGTTAATGTGCCATTTTTAGTAAATAGTGCGACCATGTATGGTACTGGACAACTTCCTAAATTTAAAGATGATATGTATAAGGTAGAAAATGATGATTTATACCTCATTTCAACTTCTGAAATTCCTGTAACCAATCTTTATTCTAATGAAATTTTAACTCAAGAAGAATTACCTTTAAAAATGACTTGCTATAGCGCTTGTTTTAGACAAGAAGCAGGAAGTGCAGGTAGAGACACAAGAGGCATTATAAGACAACATCAATTTGAAAAAGTAGAACTTGTTAGTATATGCAAGCCTGATCAAAGCGAGCTAATGTTTGAAGAAATGCTAAATTGTGCTAGTGATTTGCTAAGCTCTTTAGGTCTAGCACACAGACATTTGATGCTTTGTACTGGAGATTTAGGTTTTTCAGCCGCAAAAACAGTGGATTTAGAAGTTTGGCTTCCATCTCAAAATAAATACCGTGAAATTAGCTCTGTATCTAATTGTAAAGATTTTCAAGCAAGACGTGCAAAAATTCGCTTTAAAAACGATAAAGGCAAAAACGAATTAGTGCATACACTTAATGGCTCTTCGCTAGCTGTTGGAAGAACCTTGGTAGCTATTATGGAAAACTATCAAGAAAAAGATGGAAATATAAGAATTCCTGATGTGTTAAGAAAATACTTTTAAGAGAAAACATGGCCGAAGAAGTAACACTTAAAGAACAAGACAACCAAGAAAAAGCTTTCTCTGAGTTAGATGAAAATCCAGGAGTAGAAGAACAAGCTATCCCTCCTGGCATGATACCTCCTGAATTAGAGGAGGAAGAAAGTACCTTTCAAAGGGTGGAAGAAGAACCTCAAGCACCGCAACCTGAAGAGAAAAAAAAGCTTTTTGATAAAAAATTTATTATTTTAATTTCTACACTTGGAGCTCTTGCTCTAATATTGCTTGTAGTTTTAATTTTACTCATAGTTTTCAAAGAAGATAAACAAGCTATTTCAAATACTCAAGTCTTAGATGATAATACTAGCTCAAGCATCACTAAAGTAAAACAATCAGCATTAGATCTTGTAGTACAAAAAGCAAATTTATTATATGAAAAAGGTGATGTAGAAAGTGCTTTAGAACTTTACAATAATATTAACATTTTTAATCAATCCCTATCTAGTTATAATCTTGGCGTAGCCCAAATGAAACAAAAAGATTATGCTAGCGCAATTGAAAATTTCAAGCAATCTTTAGAATTAGAAGAGCACAAAGTGGCTGCTGCCATAAACACTGCTGTGTGCTATTTTAATCTTGGTAATAAAGAAAAATTTAATTATTATCTTGACTTAGCAAGAGTGCATTTACCACAAGATTCCAAATCATCTTTGTATGATTATTATCTAGGTTTAATTAATTATTATCAAGGATTTTACCCTGAAGCCTTACAAATGTTTATGCGCTCAAACAACATCAATGGTTATCAAGGTGAATCTTATTATCTTGGAGCAAAAGTTTATGCTTTATTAAAATCAGAAAAAAACGCCATTGATTTTTTACAAAAACAAGAAGATTATGAAGCAAGCTTACCCTTAGGCTTATTATATGCAAAATCAGGAAACTATCAAAAAGCTAAAGAATATCTTGAAAAAGCCTCAAAGATAGGAGAACATGAAGCTAGAAGTAAGGTTGCTTTAGCCTTAGTTGAATTAAAAACTGGTCAATTTGAAAGTGGTGCGCAAATTTTAAAAGCTCTTTACATCAAAGATAAAGATATAGGTTCAAAATACTATAATATCAAAACAAGATTAAAAAGAAATTTTTCAAATATTGATATTGCCCAACAAAATTTTGCCAAGAGATTGATTACTGGAAAACAACAAATATATGATTTACTGTTTTACTTTTCACCATATCGTGTTTTTGATGTTAAACAAAGCATGGAGCTTATTACAAAGGCTGATTTGGGAAATTTTATACAAGGATATGAGTACGAAAATGAATTACTTGTTAAAAGTAAGGCTTTGTCAGGGGTTAATATAGAATTATCTCATGCTATTAACTTAGCTTTTAATTTTCATCTAAGAGAAGCTAATCAAGAATTTAAAAACTTAAGTGAAATTTATCATGCTCATGATGTAATTCATTATAATCTTGCCCTAACTTACGCACAATTACAAGATTATAACAATGCTTACAAGCACTTTTCAACCGCATATCATTTAAATCCTAAAAATTATATTGCAGGAATTTTTGGCATATATTGTATGGATCTAGCAAAGAAAGATTATACAAAACTTGCTAATGAACTTTTAGAAAATCTCCAAGCAGATAATACCATTGATCAAAACAACAATATATATAAATATTTACTATATTTAGCTAAAAATGACTTTACTGCTACTATTCCTTACCTAGATAATCTTTCAAATACCAATAACACGCCTTTGGAGTTAATATTTGCTATTATAGCTGCAAATGGCAATAATCTTGAAACCCTAAGAAACCAAAAAATAAAAGAATTAAAAGATTTATTAAGTGAGGATATTATTAGCAATATTTTATATTTTAACTCCAAAAATATGAACTTAAATATCAAAGAATACGCCAAACAAGCTCAAATGTATTTTTTAAATACCAAACTTGATTATAATTCTTTATTTGGAGGAGCTGGGATAGTTAAAGATAGCTATGTAACGCTTATGCAAATAACAGGCTTGCTTAATCATGTTAGAAATGATATTAAAAAAAGACTAGCCATGAGTAATAAAAATTCCATTGGATTAATCTTTGCTCTAGCTTATGTAGATATATTTGCAAAAGAATACCAAGAAGCATATACACTTTATAATATTTTAATAGATGATTACAAAATTAAAGATGCTCAAACTTTATTTTTAGCTGCAGTCGCAGCAATAGGTTCAAACAATCCAAATTCAGCTATAGCTTTACTCGAACTAGCAAGATTAGAAAATGAAGAAACCTTAGAAGCAAGGCTTGCCTTAGGTCTTTTATATCATGAAGTACAAAATCTAGAACCTGCTATGTTTCAGTATGAAAAAGTAGGCAATAACTTCGAAAGCAAATTCTTTACTTTTGATATCAAAAACTAGTATTTTCATAACGAAAATACTAGTTATATAAAAATCATATAATTTATTTAACACTTATAAAAATCAGGATTATAATCTAAAAAGGAAGTGGCTCCGGATGTAGGATTCGAACCTACGACCAATCGGTTAACAGCCGACTACTCTACCGCTGAGCTAATCCGGAACATCAATAAATAAGAAATGACATTATATAAGAAAAAAACGCTCTTGTCAAGAGTTTTTCAAAAAAATTATATTTTTTTATAAAATTTCACTCCAGCTAGATTTTTTACAATAATTTTTTGCTCATTAAGTAGCTTTTCTAATATATCTTTGCTATATTGACTAAATTTGTTTTCTATATCAAATTCACTTTGAGCTCTAAGTTGCAACATTTTTAAAAGCTCTTGAGCATTAAAATCAATTTTTTCATCTTTATAATAATGCTTAGCAAGCACAACAGGGGCGCTATTAATATACATACTTAATTCTTCTAATTTTTCCATAGATACACCTTTAACAGGATAAGCTGGAGGTCTATCAATAGTGCTGAAATCTACTCTTAATGGCTTTATTTTATCAAATACCTCATTTAAAGCCAACATTTCTTCTTTATTGTCATTTAAACCTTGTACAACTAAAACTTCCATAACAAGCTCACCTAGAAATTTTTCCCTAAAAGTAATCATTTTATCAATCATTGCTTCAAGTTTAATTTGTTTTAGAGCTTTATCTATTCTATAAAATGTTTTTTCTTTAGCACTATCAAGACTAAATTTAACTACATCAATATCCAATAAAGCATTGAATGCATTTGGATTTAACACACCACTACCATTACTTAAAATCAAAAGTTTTTTATCTTGTTTTATTTTATTTAACTCACAAACTAATTCTTTTAAATAAGGATACAGACTAGGTTCACCATTTGCAGTTAATGTGAGAAAGTCAAATTTCACATCGCTAGCTAAAGATTGCTTTACCTGTTCTAAGATATCTTGAATTTTTGGATATACTAAAGATTTTTCCACAGGTTTTGCAGCTTGTAATTCACAATACACGCAGTCAAAATTACATTGTTTTTGATTTGGACTTAAATCAATCCCTAAAGAAAGTCCAAATCTTCTTGAGCTTATAGGTCCAAAGGTAATTTTATTCACTTTTGTGATTTCTCTTGAACTAGCTTGATAAAATATTTAGCATTTTCAACAGGAATATCAGGCAAAATACCATGTCCAAGGTTAAAAATATGCGCACCATCTTGCATGATATTTAAAATTTTATCTACACCCTGCTCAATAGCTTTTTTATCATACAATCTACAAGGCTCCATATTACCCTGTAAAGTATATTTAGCGCCTAGCTTTTCTTTTGCCAATTCTAAAGGCGTACTCCAATCTACACCAAAAACATCAAAATTTCCATTTATACCATCCAAAAATCCACTAACACCTTTAGGAAATAAAATCACGGGAATATGTGGATATTTTTCTTTAATAAAATTAGCAATTTCAAGCATGTATTTAAAAGAAAACTCAAAAAACACTTCTTTTTCTAAAGCACTTGCCCAACTATCAAATATTTGTATAGCATTAGCTCCTGCTTTAATTTGCTCTTGAACATAATGCTTTAAAGCTAAAGTAAGTTTAGATAAAATTTGATGTAAAAATTCAGGATTTTGATAAACTAATTTTTTGCATTTTGCATAATTTTTACTACCGCCACCCTCTATCATATAAGTAGCAATAGTCCAAGGACTTCCACAAAAACCAATCAAAGCTTTATCATGCGCAAGTTTTTCTCTAGTAAGCGCTAGTGCATCATAAACATAAGAAAGATTTTTAATACTTTTTTCAGCATCTAATCTTTCCAAATCTTCCTTAGTTTTAATGGGATTTGAAAATACCGGCCCTTCGCCTTTTTCAAATTTTAAATCCATACCCATTTCTAAAGGCACCACTAAAATATCTGAAAAAATAATAGCTGCATCAACGCCCAAAATATCCACAGGTTGCAAAGTAACTTCACTTGCTTTTTTATAGTCCTTGCAAAGTGATAAAAAATCCCCAGCACTTGCTCTAACTTCCATGTACTCAGGCAGATATCTTCCTGCTTGACGCATCATCCAAACCGGAGTATAAGGAGTTGATTTTTTAAAACACGCATCAATAAAAATCATTTTTATTCCTTATTAATGATCACTTTTATGCAAGAAATAAAGCCCCACACAAAGAGCCAAAATAGAACCTGCTAAATAAGTCATATCCAAAACTGTATTAAGTTGCATTTGTAAAATTCTTTGAAAAAAATTTACAACTAAAACCATGATAATTACTTTTGCAAGCTTATCTTTTAGCTGATCCAAACTATGTACTTCTAAAACTTTTGACTGCTTTGTTTGTTTAAAATCCTCTATTTCGCTAATAAAAAGCTCATAAATTCCAAAAGAAAAAATAAATAAAACCAAAGCCATCAAATATAAATCCACAGCTCCTATAATCAAACCAACAATATCTTCATGCAAATCTACCGTAGAATTTGGCAACATAAAGTATTCAAATACATATTTTAAAACTTTAATCACATCATAACTTGCGATAAAAAATAAAACAAAAGCCCCTATTAAACCAAAAATCACAGGTAAAATAGTAACCAAACGACTTTTAACTAATAAATTCTCAAAAAATCTTTCTAGCATTTTTCTCCTTTTTAAACCAATTCTAGCCATTTTTGCGCAATACGCACTGCATTTGTAGCAGCTCCTACACGAATTTGATCAGCCACGCACCATAAATGTAAAATGTTTTTGTGATTAATATCACGTCTAATTCTTCCTACATAAGTTTCGTTAGTGTCACTTGTAAAAAGTGGCATAGGGTATTTTTTATTTTCTACATCATCAATCACAACAACACTTGGTGCCTTAGAAAGTATCTCTTTAACTTTAGCAACATCAACATCTTTTTCAAAATGCATAGTAATGGCTTCACTATGGCTTCTAAGCACAGGAACTCTTACGCAAGTTGCTGAAATTTCAAGTTTTTTATGCAATATTTTTTGCGTTTCATTTACCATTTTTAATTCTTCTTTAGTGTAGCCATTTTCACTAAAAACATCAATTTGAGGAATTAAATTTAAAGCCAAAGTATATGGAAAAGTTTTTGCTTCAAATTCATCTAGTTTAAAAGCAAAAAAACTTTGCATTCCTTGAACTAGTTCTTCCATACCTTCTTTACCTGCGCCACTTGCTGCTTGATAAGTACTTACATCTACTCTTTTTAGATTAAATACATCATCAAGTGGTTTTAAAACATGTACCATTTGTATGGTAGAGCAATTTGGATTAGCAATAATCCCTGTTTTTTCCCAATCTTTAATATCTTCACTATTGCACTCAGGAACCACCAAAGGAACATTCTCATCCATTCTAAAATGGCTCGTATTATCAATCACCACAGCACCACATTCTACTGCGTATTTTGCATACTCAGCACTTATATTTCCTCCAGCACTAAAAAAAGCGATATCTACAGGATTTTCTTTAAAAACACTTGGAGTTAATTCTTTTACTTTATAGCTTTTACCTCTAAATTCTACTTCACTACCTGCACTTTTTACACTTGCTAATGGCAAAATACTTTCAACTGGAAAATCAAGCTCATCTAAGACATTTAAAAGTTCTTCGCCAACTGCTCCTGTTGCACCTACAATAGCTATTTTTTTCATTGTCCGTCCTTTTTTAAGTAATATTGTATTTTTTCATTTTTTCGCTAAAAATTTTCTCACTCATCCCTATAAGCTTAGCTGCTTCTGTAATATCTTGCGAATTTTTTAAAGCTTCTAAAATCAATTCTTTTTCAAGATTTTTAATATCTTTACCTTTTCTACTTTCTAAAAATAAATCTTGAACACTAATCTCATCATTTTCACTTAAAATACAAGCTCTTTGTATAATAGAAATCAATTCTCTAATATTACCTGGAAAATCATAAGCTAGTAAAGCATCTTGTGCTTCTTGGCTTAAAGTTTTTTCATTAAAATCATATTCTTTACACGTATCAAGTAATACCTTTTGCGCAATTTGCAAAATTTCTTCTTGACGCTCTCTTAGCGGTGGTATATTAATAGGAATAGTATTAAGTCTATAATATAAATCTTGTCTAAATTCATTATCTGCAATCTTTTTTTCTATATGAGCATTAGTTGCACTGATAATTCTTACATCAATCTTTATACTTTTAGTACTCCCTAATCTTGTAATTTCTTTTTCTTGTAAAGCTCTTAATAATTTTGCTTGAATTTCATAAGGCATTTCACCTATTTCATCTAAAAACAAAGTGCCTTCACTAGCAAGCTCAAACAGCCCTATTTTAGTAGTATTAGCATCAGTAAATGCACCTTTTTCAAAACCAAAAAGCTCACTTTCTATCAAATTTGATGGAATTGCTGCCATATTAATAGCCACAAAAGGTTTTTGTGCTCTTTTTGAATTTTTATGCACAAAATTTGCAAAAACTTCTTTACCTACCCCACTTTCTCCAAAAAAAAGCACACTTGCATCTGTCTTAGCAGCTTTTAAAGCCAAATTTAGACAATTTTCCAAAGCCTTAGAAGTACCGTAAAAATCTTGATTTTCTTCTTTTTTAGTAGTCTTTTTATTTGTTTTTTTAGAAGTCTTTTCTTGAATTATTTTTGCGCGTTTTATTGCAGTTACTAAAGTATTAATATCAAATGGTTTTACTAGAAAATCTTTTACTCCAAGCCTTACTGCCTCTATAGCGCGATTTAGCGTTGCATTACCTGTAATAATAATAAAATCATATTTATTCTCACAAGCTTGTACAAATTCAATACCATCCATACCCGGCATATTAATATCTGTAATAATTAAATCAACATCATCATTTAATTTTTTTAGCGCTTCAGTTGCTGATTTATAGGATTTTATAGTAAATTCTTCATACTCACCCAAAGCTATTTCGAGTGATTTTCTCATATTTATATCATCTTCAACTATAACTAAATTCATCTCAAACCTTAAGCTAAAATACCTTTTTTAGGACCACTTTTACCATGACATTCTTTATATTTTTTGCCACTACCACAAGGACAAGGTGAATTTCTAGGTACTTTAGTAATTTGTGCTTCACCGTTTTCATTAACACCACTTTCTGTAGTATTTGATAAAAACTGCTCATTTTGTTCATGGCTTTTTTCTTCAAAATTTTGTGCTTCTTTTTGAGTAAAAACTACATTAAATAACAATTTTAAACTGTCAAATTTAATACGCTCAACAAGCTCCATGAAAAGATTATAACTTTCTTTTTTATACTCCACTAAAGGATCTTTTTGGTTATAACTTCTTAAACCTATACCAGTTTTTAAAATATCCATTTGGTATAAATGCTCTCTCCATAGATTATCTAAAATTTGAAGATATAAAATTCTTTCAATTCTTCTAGCTTCCTTATCTTCAATAATACTCATTTTGTCTTTATAAGCTTTTTCTAAAATTTCACTTAATTTGTTTTCTACTTCAATCACACCTAAATCTTTAAAATCAGCTTCGTTTAGTTCAAGGTTACACTCATAACTTACTTTTTGCTTTAAGCTTTCAAAATGTTTAACATCATCTTCAAGCTCTGCATTTAAATAAATTTGACTTACCAAATGATTGCTATATTCAGCAATATTTTTTAAAATTTTATCTTGTAAATCAAATTCTTCATCTAACAATTCATTTCTATAATTATAGATAGTCTTTCTTTGTTCATTTGCCACATCATCATATTCAAGCAAATGTTTTCTACTTTCAAAATGTAAACTTTCAACTTTTTTTTGAGCATTTTCTACAGCTCTTGTAACAATGCGACTTTCTATATGCTCACCCTCTTCTATACCCAATCTTTCCATGATATTTTTAATGCGATCACCGCCAAAAATTCTCAAAAGATTATCCTCTAAACTTAAATAAAATCTACTTACACCAGGATCACCTTGACGCCCTGCACGACCACGAAGTTGATTATCTATTCTTCTACTTTCATGGCGTTCAGTTCCTATGATATAAAGCCCTCCTAAAGCTCTTATTTCATCATCTATTTTTATATCAACGCCACGACCTGCCATATTGGTAGCTATAGTTACTGCACCTTTTTTACCCGCATCTTGGATAATCAAAGCTTCTTGCTCGTGATTTTTAGCATTAAGCACATGATGAGGAATGCGTTCTTTTACAAGCATATTATGAAATACTTCACTTCTTTCAATACTTGCAGTCCCTACTAAAACCGGTTGACCTTTTGCATTTGCTTTTTTTATCTCTTCAATAACTGCTTTAAATTTTTCTTCTTGTGTTTTATAAATCAAATCATCTTTATCTATTCTTGCAACCTGTATATTTGTAGGTATGGAAACCACATCTAAATTATATATTTGAGAAAATTCTGTTGCCTCAGTTTGTGCAGTACCTGTCATACCTGCTAATTTTTTATACATTCTAAAATAATTTTGGAAAGTAATATCTGCTAAAGTTTGACTCTCTTCTTGAATTTTTACTCCTTCTTTAGCTTCTAACGCTTGGTGCAAGCCATCACTAAAGCGTCTTCCTTCACTTAGCCTTCCTGTAAATTCATCAACAATTACAACTTCTTTATCTCTTAATACATAATGCACATCTTTTTCAAATAAATTATGTGCTTTTAAAGCTTGATCAAGCTGATGGGCCAATATTGCATTATCTAAGCTATATAAATTTTCTACTCCAAATAATTTTTCTGCCTTAGAAATTCCAGCCTCTGTAATCATGATAGTTCTATTTTTCTCATCAACAACAAAATCTCCACTTGGTAATTCTTGAGGAGTAGTCGCTGCTTGGCCTTTTTGCATTTGTTTTGCTACTTCATTTGCTTTAATATAACCATCTAAAGTTCTATTTGTAGGCCCACTTATAATAAGCGGAGTTCTTGCTTCATCTATTAAAATACTATCTACTTCATCAACTATAACAAAATTATGCTCTCTTTGTACTTTTTCAAGCTTTGAAAATTTCATATTATCACGCAAATAATCAAAGCCAAATTCATTATTTGTACCATAAGTTATATCACACTCATAAGCTTTTTTATGTGCTTCATCGCTATTTTGCTCTGAAAGTATCACACCTACACTAAAGCCTAAAAAATTATAAATAGCACTCATTTGCCCTGCATCTCTTTTGGCTAAATAATCATTTACGGTAACTACGTGCACACCCTTACCGCTCATAGCATTTAATACAACAGGTAAAGTTGCAACCAAGGTTTTACCTTCCCCGGTTTTCATTTCAGCGATTTTTCCCTCATGTAAAACCATACCACCGATTAATTGCACATCAAAATGACGCATATTAAGCGTTCTTTTTCCTACTTCCCTAACTATTGCAAAAACATCATTTAGTATTTGGTCTAAAGTTTTTTCTTCTTTTTGAATTTGTGTTTTAAAATCTATAAAATTTTGTTTTAATTCATCATCACTTAAATTTTGGTATTTTGACTCTAAAGCATTAATTTGCGCAACTCTCTTTAAATATTTTTTTACTTCTCGATCGTTTTTTGTGCCAAATATTGCTTTAAATACACTAGAAAACATTTTTTTACCTTTAATTACAAAAATATATGCTAGATTATACCTTGATTTTAATTAGAACTATATAAAATTTTATTTGCATAAATTTTATATAATTTGTAAAATTTTTAAAGGATAATTATGAAATATTTTGTATTTTTAATGATATTTGCTTGTAATATTTTTGCTTTTGATATAAATTTTAAAAATTTTAGCAGTGATTTTGAACAAAAAGTGCAAAGTAATAATTCTTCGCTAAATTACAAAGGAAATTTTATCATCACTCAAAATAAAGCCTTTTGGAATTATACTAAGCCGAATAAAAAGCAAATTTATATCAATAATAAAGAAGTTGTTATCATAGAACCTGAATTAGAACAAGCCATTTATACTCAATTACAAAATTTACCAAATCTTCAAGCAATTTTTAAAAATGCAAAATCAATATCTCACGAAAGCTATGAAGCAAAATACGAAAATATCATATATAATATCAAACTAGAAAACGGTAACCTTGACAGTATTTCTTACAAAGATGAATTGGGAAATTTAGTCAGTCTTTATTTTTACAATCAAAAATTTGATCAAAATATCAACGATAATATTTTTATACCAAAAATTCCAAGTCATTTTGATATAATCCATTAATCAAAATGGTATCTCTTTAAACAAATCTTGTTCTTTGCTTGGTGCTAACATTTGCATTTGAGTATTTTCCATGGTTTTTAAAATCATATCCATAGCTTCTTTGCTTGTATTAACATCTTGATTAAAACTTATATTACTATCTTTAATACTGTTTGTTTGAGTAGCATTTATGTCTTTTGGCTGGGTATTATTTTGATCTGAAGTTTTAGCAACTTTAAGAATATTTTGAATTTCTTCTTGCTTAGCAGTTTCTTTTAAATCTTCTTCCTTTTTTTCTAAATCTTTTACAAAACGCTTAAGCTCTTCTATATCAAATTGAGCCACTGAGTTAATTTTTAAAATATAAATGTTTTTTATTTGGGTTTTGTATTTTTTATTGCTAAATTTAAGCAAAGTTTCTTTGAAGTTGTTTTTACCCACTTCTGTAAACAAATCTTCATAAAAATAACTAGATACAATAGTATTTAATGCGTCTGTAATTTTCTTTTGTTCTAAATTTTCTCCCTCAAAATCTAAAGTCATTTCAATCTTTTTTAAAGTATTATTTCCAGCTTTTGAATACAAATCTGTTTTAAAATCTTCTATGCTTAAAGAATTAGCATAAATACTACAAAAAGAAAAAAATAAAATTACTACCCATCTCATAATCACTCCCTATCTTCTTCTAAATTTATAAACTTTTCTTGCAGATAAAATCGCTTTACCTCTTTATCGAATTTTAAAATTTTTAAAAAATAATCCTCAAAAGGCATTTTATAATTATATATTATTTTTAAATTACTTGGATTAATGGCTCTTGATAAACATACATATAATTGTCCTTTTTCAAAAATTCCATCAATATCGCATATTAATTTATCTATACTCATGCCTTGAGATTTATGGATTGTTATAGCATAAGCTAATTTTATAGGAAATTGAACAAATTTAGCTTTTATCTTAACTTCTAGTTTTTCATCTTTATCTAACTCATACTCTTCTAAGGTATATTCATATGGTTTTAATTTCAATCTTTCACCATTATTTTTTTCTATCAGAATATATTCTTGCTCTTTATCTTTTATAAAATCTAAAACAACACCTTGCTCCCCATTATAATAATTTTCTTCTTTATTATTCACACAAAAAATAATCTTAGCAGCTATTTTTAATTTTAACTCACTCAAAGAATTAAGTCCATTAATCCACTGCTCGTAAGTTTTATCATCTAAGGTACAATCTAGTTTTTCAGCTTTTGCTTTAAATATACTTTCTTTACCTTGCAAAAGATTTAATTTTTCAGTATTAATATGATTAGTCTTTTTATTGGTAGCGCATAATAAAGTATACTCATCCATATACTCAAGTAAATTTTTTGAACTAATTAACATTTTTTTAAAGAAATTCAATATTTCTTTATTTGTTTCACCCATTCTAAGAAAAAACAAATATTCGTAAAATTGTTTATCTAAAGTTCTTTTTGTAACACTAAGTTTTAAATTAATAAATTTAAAATCGTTCCAGGCTTGTGAAGAAAAAGCATATAAAGTATTTTGAAATAAAGTACTTTGAATTTGATTTTCTTTATGCTTAACCACGGGTGGAAGTTGAAAAAAATCTCCAACTAATAAAATTTTACCATTAAAACCACTTCTTGATAATCTATAATAAATCATTTCCATCAACGAAGCACTTACCATAGAGATTTCATCAATAACCAATAAATCGCATTGTTTTAAAATTCTCTTTAATTTTTCTAGTTTATCTTTTTGCTTTCTATCTTCATAATATAACTCATCATAATTTTGACATCTTTTAAAAGCAAAAAAACTATGTAAAGTAACCCCACCTATATTAAAAGCACTAAGAGCAGTAGAACCCAATACAATAACAATGTTTCCTTGAACTCTATAAGATTTTATAAGTTCCATAGTTAAAAAAGACTTACCAACACCTGCACCACCACTTAAAAATACATTATTATTTTTTAAAAAAAATCTTAATTTATCTACAACCAAGTTCAAGCTACTCTTTCATGCAAGATATTATCAACATCATTGGCCTATGCCATTCTTTTTTAAATTCATTTTTGAATTCAGAAAAAAGATTAATAATTTTATTAGAAGGCTTTGGCTCAATAATATTGGTTATTTTAAAATTATTTTGCAATAAGGGAGAAATATAACTTGTTAAGGTACGGTGATATTTAACCACACCCTCACCTAAAAAATTATATTTATTTTTATTTTCATAAAAATAATTTTTAATAGGAAAATATTGAATATCTCCATTATTATCATATATAAAATCTTGGGAAATATTTGCGGTAAAAACAGGATGCTCAACACTAAAAACCAAACTACCATTTTTATTAAGAAGATTTGAAATATTAAAAATTAATTTTTCATAATCCTTTATATAATGAAAAACTAAAGAACTAATAACTATATCAAATTTCATATTTTGTAAGTCAGTGATTTTATCTATTTCTTCACAAGAACCTCTATAAAAGGATATTTTATTTTTATATTTACTTGTTTTAGTCTTAGCTTTATCTAACATTTTTAAAGATAAATCAATAGCAAAAACTTTTTTAGCCCCATTTTCTAAAGCATAAATACTATGCCATCCATATCCACAACCTAAGTCTAATATAACTTTATCTTTTAAGCTTGGTAAACATGTTTTAAAATCTTCCCATTCACCAGCACCATCCAATCCTACTTTAGATCTTAGCATTAAGGCATATTTATCAAAAAAAATATTATCATCATACTTATTATCTAACATTATACATCCTTATAATAACTTTATTATATCAAAACTTTTCATTTTAATCTCATCAAAACCCCC